>JAADID010000011.1 GCA_013151505.1 Chlorobiota bacterium
ACCGGAATATGTGGTGCATTGGCCACCAGAAAACCGTCGCTGTCCAGCAAAGCACAGGAAAAATCGAGCCGTTCCTTGATATTCACCGACAAAGCTGTGCGCTGCAAAACCGCTCCCATATTGCCTGCCACCGACATGAAACGGCTGGAAAACAGCTCCAGTTTAGTTTCGTAGGATTTCCGGCTTTCAGCTTTACCGGAATTGTTTTTTTTCTGATCCGTTAACACCTGGTTATTGCGGGAATCCACATCCAGTACCCAACCCGTCTCCACAAAGGTTGTGCTTTTGTCATCGGTGATGATGGCAGGGCCTTCGATAAAATACCCGGGTTGCAGGTCGGAACGCAGAAAAACAGGTACTTTTGTCCTTCGCTTTCCATCCCACGACAGAATCTGATGCGATTGAACTGCGGGGCTTTTTTTCAACTCCTGAACCTCCACATTTTTTTCTTTCTCCTGTTCAACTACTGCAACTTTCACGCGAATGGATTCGATTTCCATTTCCCTGTTTTCAGTCCAGTGGCTGAACAAACTTTTGTATGCTTTCTTAAAACCGGCAACTAACTTTTCAGGATCACCATTCCATTCAACGGAAAGCGTGCTGTCCTGCCCCTTGAAGCGGAGAAATACCGTTTTCATCAGGGTTTCAATATTTTCTGAAATGCCGTAGTTTATTGCCAGTTCTGTTCGTGCACGTTCTTCCAACTCGTTGAACAAATCGTTCAGTTCGATTTTTATTCCGGATAAAAGTTTCAAAACCTGCATTTCTGCAAAATGTTCTATCGTTGCCTTGCTCATGCCATAAGCGCTAAGCAAACCGGCATCAGCAGGGATGATAACTTTTTTCATGTTCAGCAACTCTGAAATCCCCGTGGCATGCATGCCGCCTGCTCCGCCAAAAGCCACCATTATATAATCCGCCGGGTCGAAACCTTTGGATGTTGAAATTTTCTTAATGGCTCCGGCCATAATCTCGTTGGCAATATCGGTAAATCCAGATAAAACCGTTTCCGGTTCGGGTCTTTTCCCGGTAGCTTTTTCGATTTTATCAAGCAGCTCTTCCAACTTTTTTTCCGCAGCTTTTTTACTTACCGGGATGCCGAAAAAACGCGTGTCCATCCTGCCCAGCAGCAAATTGACATCTGTCAGGGCCAGCGGGCCGCCCATACCGTAACATGCCGGCCCGGGATTGGCACCGGCGCTTTCGGGACCGACAGTCAGTTTGAAGCCGTCGAATCCGCAGATGCTGCCTCCACCGGCAGCAACTGTTTCAATGGCTACGGCAGGGCTGAAAACATGCGCTTCGCCCACTTCCAGTTCGTACCGGTAGTCGGGGCCGTTATCATACCGGGAGACATCGGTGCTGGTGCCTCCCATGTCGAAAGTGATCAGCCGGTTGTAACCAACTTCCCGGCCTTTTGCAGCAGCGCCGACCACACCTCCTGCAGGGCCGCTCAACAAACTGTCTTTGGGCTGGAAGGCAGCCGCTTTGACCAGCCCTCCTGCACTGTTCATCACCAGCAGGCCATCACCCGCAACAGCGATAATCTTATTAAGATAATTTCTGATCACCGGTGAGAGGTAAGCATTAACCGTGGTGGTTTCCGCCCGCTCAAGCAATTTGATGAGCGGCGACAGTTCCGTGGAAACCGAAATGAATTTCATGCCTGATGCTTCGAGCAGTTTTTTGAACTGCAACTCATGAACCGGATTACGATAGGCATTCATAAAAACCACGGCTACGGATTCTATGCCATCTTGTTTTATTCCGGCAATCACATCGCGGTATTCACTTTCAACTAATGGTTTCAGTATTTTGCCGGACGCATCAATCCTTTCATCCACCTCAACAATACGGAAAGGAAGCGGCTTTCTTTTGATGATATTCAGCGAGAAAATATCGGGACGCTGCTGGGTACCGATTTCCAGCAGGTTTTTAAATCCTTTGGTGATAAATAAAACCGATTTGGCTCCTTTGTGTTCCAGCAGGGCGTTTGTACCTTTGGTGGAGCCCAGCCGCATCTGCATCGGGGGCATTTTTTCCGCCAAGGGGGTACAAGTAACCAGACGTGCGGCCAACACTGGAGCTTCCTCATCCGAAGTCAGCTCAAAAGAAGCATTTTTTCTGCGGAAATGTTCACTTACATCTGACGTCAGTTCCAGGATGCTTTTTCCCGGATCAAATGATTTTACTTTTCTTTCATGCCACTCATCTCCCAGTTTGATCCTGAAATGAAAGCCGGCGAGGAAATCTTTTTTTAGTTCCCATTTCTGCCGGATTTTTATTTTATCCGGAGAAATCCATTTTTCAATTACTCCCCGAATGGTTCCGTTGCTCAGTATTTTCCTCCGGTGTACTTTTCCGTCAGGGGCAAGTCCTATCAGGTCGGTAAATGTCCCGCCCGTATCCACAAAAAACCGGTAGTGATTTTCTTTGTTCATCCTTTATTAAATCAGATAACTAATCAGTTTTCCCACATTAAGTTTAGAAAAATCAGCAAATAAATTTAACTGACCCACCCCTTAATCCCCTCCCAGGAGGGGAGATGAAGGAATTCATATACTGATTTTTCCTTTCAATCTTGTTTATTGAGCTAATTAGCAGATTCAAAAAAATGAATACCATCTATTCCCCTCATACGGAGGGGAGGAAGGGGTGGGTTTATCAAAAATATTATTCATTTTTTTGAATCTGCTCTTTTTATTTTAAAACTGATTAATTACCAATATAGTTTGATATTTTTATTTGATAGGTCCGCAAAGGGCGCCATGCCTGGGAAAAAATTCTCTTTACGTTCACTGCAGATTTCCTTGCGACCATTGCGTTTAAGTTTTATGAATGTTTCTTCTTTATCCTGTAAAAAAAGAACAACGTAATCAGAAAGGTAACAGACAATAAACCAACATAATACCTTCCTGATTCAATCCATGTTGTACCTGCTATTTTAGTCAACGCTGTCATCAGGTTGTGTGCGCCCAGCAAAAGCGTAATCCAGACCACAAACCCGAAAAGCAGGTTCCCTGTCGTTGAGTTGAGATGATTGTCACCCATCAGAGAACGGTTGTTTACGGCAAACCAAAGAAAAATGCTGATAAAAGGTAGGATAAAACCGTTCAGCGCCTGTGCGGCGATTATTGCCGGAATGGGTTTCAATCCGATACTTCCGAAAAACAATCCGGTAACCAGCACAAAACCCCATGTCAGCTTAAAATACAATCCTTTTTCTGTCCACTTTCCTTCATCCCGTTTTTTGAATAAGTCTCTCGCTGTCAATGCAGATGCCAGCGGTGCCGTCACTGCCGAGGAAAATCCTGCGGCAAACAGCCCGAACCCGAAAAACCAGACTGCCCACTCCCCGAGTTTGGAGGCCAGCGCTTCGCCGACAGCGACAAATGAAAATACTCCTGTCACCGATGTCCCCACGATCAGCACAGCCATTGAGATCACTCCGCCGAGGATGACAGCTACCGACAGCCCGAACCGCATATCACTGACCGCCTGCGTCTTGTCGGCTATGCCCGACCCGAGGAAAAGATTATAGGGAACGACCGTCGTTCCCACCAGACCCAGAATCAAAAGCGACGAACCGGCCGGAAAAAACGGAATGAGAGCACCTCTGAAAATATTACCCACATCTGGTTTCAGCAAAAATGCCGTAACCAGAAAAACAATTCCCATCATAACGACCAGAAAACCGAGGATGCGTGCCAGCAAGCGTATGCCGGGAAACAGCAATGCCATGAATGCAATGGCGCCAATCAATAGCACCCATGCCCTTACATTCACCGGATCAATCACTCTGATACCTTCGGCAGCACCCAGTAGATTTCCTGTTTCATAAGCCGCCGATCCGATGATGATTGCGCCGAAGACCAGCACGAAGACCCCCCAGCCCCCCTTTTTCGGGCCGTAGGTTCCGGCAATGGCCCGGCCGAGACTTTTGCCGCTCACAATGGTCAGCCGTGCCGCAGCTTCCTGCAACACCAGACAGGCGAAAGTTGAAAACAACAGCGCCCAAAGCAGCGAATACCCGTACGATGCACCCGCTTTGGCTGCGGTCGTGATTGTTCCCGGCCCGATGAATGCTGCCGAAATGACCGACCAGAAAAGGATGTTCAGGATTTTACGTTTCATGCCGGATGAATGAGGTTTTAAAACTACAATTTTTTGGATTGCTATACATATCAACAATAAACGATGTATGGTAAAGTAATTTTTGCCTTTAAGCTACCGGGAATAAAATAGTGACGTTTTCATAATTACTTTAAGCGGGACGCTTAAAGCTGGTTGTTAATAACAAATAAGGTAATAAAGTTAGGTTTTATTTGATACTGTAAGCTACTAAGGTATGTCTTTTAAATAAGGTTATTCTCGAGAAGGGCTACGGGGAAGATACCTCGGGAATAATAAATCCTTGCAGATTCCGGGTTAAAAAACCTTATTTCAGATACTAAATGCAAACGGACAGGCAATCACCTTAGTAGCTATGTATTGTAAAGTTAAAACTGACCTTATTACCTTATTTTTTTGCAGCGTTCCGTCTGTTTTAAGATGTCCAGTGTTGTTTGCCCGACTGCTTCTTTATGTAACATTTAAATTCGGTTAAAGGAATATCATACATCAACGAAAAGAAGTTCATTGTCTTTGGATCCAGGTAATTGAGACTGCATATTGTCCTGATCACTTCTTTTTTGCCGTAATGGTCAAATAATGCTTTTAATTCTTCCAAATTACCCAAAGTAATTACCCGTTCAATTATCAGCCGCTTCGACTTTTTGTCGTCAATTTTTTTAAAATCAACATCCCAGAAATAGACCGGATTAAGTTGTTTGATAAAATTTGACATGGAGCTCTTTTCTTTTATACAAAGATAACGATTTATAACGAGAAACCGGGATCCCTGCCTGGGTGTTTATCAGGTATTTGTTGCCTTAAAGCTACCGGGAGGGAAAAAAATATCTTCATAATTGCTTTAAGCGAGGACGCCTGCCTGACGGCGAGGCATGCTTAAAACAGGAGGAATATAAATTCCCCTTCAGTTGCATGGGATTCCTTCGTCAGCCAACACACAACCAACCTTATTTCCTCGGAACTAAACCTATTAATTTATTTTCTTTTTTCAGTTATTTCGGTTTTCAACTAACTCTAAATTCTGAATTCAAAAATTTTTATCTCATTGAGACTCTTCCAGAGTTCGCAGAACCTGAAGGTATCAAAACTCAAAAACTCAAAACTTATTTCTCAAAACTCATTTCCTTATCTTTGCCCCCTCATTTAAAAATTATCATGACAAAAGTACTGGGAATAGGAAATGCACTGGTTGACCTGCTGATCCGGCTGGAGGACGACCGGATGCTGGAAGACCTCAACCTGCCGAAAGGCAGCATGACCCTGGTGGGTGAAGATACAAAAGACCAGATTGCCGAAAAGAGCAAACACCTGAACCGTGAAATGGCCTCGGGCGGCTCGGCAGCCAACACCATCCACGGGCTGGCCCGGCTGGGTGTTGAAACGGCATTCATCGGAACGGTTGGCCGGGATGAAACGGGTGAGTTTTTTAAAAACGACCTGGAAAAAAGCCACATCCATCCTATGCTCAACCTGTCGGATACACACTCGGGGTTGGCCAGTACACTGATCACTCCGGACGGGGAACGGACTTTCGGCACTTTTCTCGGAGCATCCATCGAACTGTCTGCCGGAGACTTCACACCGGAAATGTTTTCCGGATTCGGTATGCTTCATGTGGAAGGATACCTGGTTCAGAACCATCAGTTGCTTGAAAGCATTTTAAAACTGGCAAAGGAAGCCGGACTGAAAATTTCCATTGACCTGGCCAGCTACAATGTGGTGGAAGACAATCTGAATTTCCTGAAGGAAATGATCGAAAAATACGTGGACATTGTTTTTGCCAACGAAGAAGAAGCAAAGGCATTCACGGGACTGGATGCGGAAGAAGCACTTAACCGGATTTCGGATTTTACTGAAGTTACCATTGTGAAAACCGGAAGTAAAGGGTCGCTGGTGAAAAGCTCCGGCCAAATCACTTTTGTGGATTCGATTAAAGCAAAAGTGGTGGACACTACCGGTGCAGGTGACCTGTATGCCGCCGGTTTTCTTTACGGTATGATTCAAGGAAAGGACATGAAAATATCAGGACAAATCGGCTCGCTGCTGGCTACGGAAGTCATCGAAGTGATGGGGGCTAAAATCCCAGATGAAAGGTGGGGGATCATTCTGGAGGAGATAAAAAAACTATAAAAACATTTTACCGGATATAAATAACTTTTATCCTTAAAAACATCCGTTAATTTTTTTACATTTGCCGTCCCTAAAAAAAGAATTGCTAATTAATTAAGAATTTGAATATTATGAAGGTTTATGAGACAAAGGACATCCGCAATGTTGCCCTGATCGGAGGCGCAAAGTCAGGTAAAACCACCCTGGCCGAATCCATGTTATTCGAGGGTAAAATGATTAACCGCCGGGGAGCTGTCGAAGACAAAAACACGGTTTCCGATTACAGGCCGATTGAAACCGACCGCGAAATATCGGTTCATTCAACGCTGATGCACACGATTTATAAAAACACGAAGATCAACATGATTGATGCTCCCGGATTTTCCGATTACGTGGGCGAAACCATTGCCGCACTTAGTGTTGCCGATACGGCCCTTTTTCTTGTCAACGGGCAGTCAGGCGTTGAAGCCACTTCAGAGACTGCATGGCGTCAGGCCGAAACGGTCAAATGTCCTGTTCTTTTCTCAGTAAACCAGCTCGACCATCACGGTGCCAATTTTGACGAAACCGTTAACGCATTGAAAGATTATTTCGGGGAAAAGGTAACGATCGTCCAGTATCCCGTCAATCCGGGTGAGGGTTTCGATACGGTGATTGACCTTGTGCTGATGAAACAACTCAAATTCAAAGAAGGGGGTGGCGAACCCGAAATTTCTGACATCCCCGATTCCGAAAAAAGCAAAGCGGAAGACCTTCATCTTGCATTGGTGGAACAGGCCGCCGAAGGTGACGAAGCACTCATGGAAAAATATTTCGAAAATGATTCGCTGACCATGGACGAAATGCGTGAAGGTATCCGACTGGGGATGGTTACCAGAAGCATTTTCCCTGTAATGTGTTCCTCGGCAAAACACAGTATCGGAACATCAAGGATTCTTGATTTCATCGTACATTCCTGTCCGTCACCGGATATGATGCCACCCAAAAAAGCAACCAACGGTAAAGAATTCAAGTGTTCGGCCAGCGATCCGACCGCGCTTTTTGTTTTCAAAACATCCATCGAACAGCACCTCGGTGAAGTATCGTTTTTCAAGGTTTACGGAGGTACAGTCACCGAAGCACAGGATCTGGTGAATTCAAGAACCAAAAACAAGGAAAGAATTTCACAACTTTTCATTCTGAACGGTAAAAACCGTGACAAAGTGGACAAGGTTATCGCCGGTGACATCGCTGTTACCATCAAACTGAAAGATGTTGTCACGGGGGATACGCTGGCCGATCCTAAAATCAGCGGGACAGAATTTGAAATGTTCCCCCTTCCCGATCCGCTTTATATTGTTGCGATTAAAGCAGTCAACTCGGCGGATGACGAAAAACTGGGTGCCGTTTTGAATGAAATGCACAAAACCGACCCCACGCTGATCATTGAATTTTCGCGTGAGTTGAAACAGCTTCTTGTCAAGAGCCAGGGTGAGTTTCACATCAATACCGTAAAATGGTACCTAGACAACATTCATAAGATTGAAACGGAAATCTTCTCGCCGAAGATTCCTTACCGCGAAACCATTACCAAATCCGCCCGTGCCGACTACCGTCATAAAAAACAATCAGGTGGCGCAGGACAGTTTGGTGAAGTGCACCTGATGATTCAGCCCTACTTTGAAGGATATAAAGACCCGACGGATATTCCGGTACGTAAAACCGATGTACACGAATTACCCTGGGGCGGAAAACTGGTGTTCAACAATTGTATTGTCGGTGGCGCCATTGATGCACGGTTCATGCCGGCCATCCTGAAAGGGATCATGGAACGGATGAACGAAGGGCCTCTGACAGGTTCTTACGCACGCGATATCGTGGTTTACATTTATGACGGCAAAATGCACCCGGTTGACTCCAATGAGATTTCTTTTAAACTGGCTGGACGGAATGCTTTCAGCATCGCTTTTAAAAATGCAGGCCCGAAAATCATGGAACCCGTTTATGACCTGACGGTCTGGATGCCTGAAGACATGATGGGATCGGTAATGACCGACCTTCAGGGACGCCGTGCCATCATCATGGGCATGGATTCGGAAGGCAAAAACCAGGTCATCCGTGCAAAAGTACCGCTGGCAGAAATTCAGCGTTATGCCACTTCGCTGAGTTCGATCACCTCTGGCAGGGGCAGGTTTGCGCTCAAGTTTGACGCCTACCAGCAGGTTCCTGCCGATGTTCAGGAGAAACTCCTTAAAGAGTATGAAGAATCGCTGAAAGAAGAAGACTAGTTTTGTTTTTCATAACTTAAGTAAAGGGCATTGGATTTTTCCGGTGCCCTTTTTTACTTTCGGCATAATTATTGACGAAGGAATCCGTCAAGATCCGGTTCCTTTTCGGGTCCGGATTAATAAAATCCGAGAAGATATGAATAAAAATATTGCTTTGGTATTGGGCAGCGGCGGGGCAAGGGGCATTGCGCATATTG
>JAADID010000154.1 GCA_013151505.1 Chlorobiota bacterium
AACCTCCGGAATAATAACCATATATTCCAACACTAGCACTATTATCATATAATGCATAACCTGCTATTCCGCAACGACGGCCTGTAAAAGCACCACCACTTCCGTTTGAGTACAAATAATAGCTGGACCTGTTGTTACCTATCCCGATTACACCTGTTCCACTGTTATTTACAGCTTTCGTAATAATCCCATGATAGCCAGTAAAAGAACCCCCACTACCGCTTGAGTTTGAGATATATGTACTGGCGCCATAAGAAACACCAATTACACCGATTCCCGAAGTGTTTGTCGCATAAGCATACAAACCGTCAACTCCGGAAAATGCACCCCCCGTCCCGGTTGTGGTTGTATAATAGGTGCTTCCGTTGTTTCCGACACCAATAACACCAATTCCTGTACTCGGGTCAATTGCTTTTCCATATAGACCGTGGAAACCTGTAAATGCTCCCCCCGTTCCGGTAGCGATCGTTGAGAATGTTGAAACACCGTTTCCACCGGCAATAATTCCAATTCCACTGGATGATGCCCCTGAAGCAAAAACGCCATCATTTCCTTTACTCGATAATCCGGCAGAACGACCGGTTAAAACTGTGGGAGTTTGTCCACTTCCTGCAAAAATACCACCCCATCCGTTTGCGTCCTGATTATCACCCCTGACTGCATAAGCTCCGCTGTTATTTACAACCCCGACAAGACCGTAAGTACCACCTGCACCATAAACACCATAAGAGCCTCCTGAACCATAAACACCGGCAACATTCCCATAACCGTTTAATGCCCAGGTTAATGTGGCATCGCTTACTGCAGAAAAAAGATCTGTTCCGCTATTAGGGGTATTTTGCCCGACGACAACCTGTCCGTTGGCCATCACCCTCATCCTTTCCGTATTATTGGTATAAACAGCCAAATCCTGGTTGTCAGTTGTTCCCAGGAAATTAGTACTCGGGTTGGTTCCTGCATTACCGCTCAGCCCCCAGTAATTGGTACTGGACGATCCGGTAGCAAATTTTGACCAGGCTGAACCAGTCCAGTAATAAAGGCCAACAGGCTGGTTAGCCCCGGTATTGAAAACCATAAGTCCTGTTGCAGGTGAGGTTACGGGGCTGGGGTTAGATAAATTACTGGTAAGCGTGACACGGGGAATAAGCAATCCTTTATCGGTTGAAACAATATCCAGCGCTGCTGAAGCATCGGGTGAATTGGTCTGAATACCAATCTGGGCATAAGTGCCGATGCTGCTTATCAGGAATACATAGAGTAATAACTTCTTCAACTTCATAATCTTTTCCTTAAAGGTTATTCTGTTGTTATACTTAGTTAGCGCCGTAAACAGGACAATACTATCAAACAATGATAATTATAAATGTTGATATCAGACCAGCTACGCGCAACCACTTGTAAACAAGATTCTGTTAATAGTGTAAATGTTTACGAAAGGAATACGAATCAGTTACATCATTTTTCATAAAATAGAGGGAAATTCCTGAAATGATGTAATCATTTTAAAAAAAACTAATTTTGCCTTATATATTTGGTCATTTGCATGAATATAATAATATGGAAACCTCATATTAAAAAAGTTTTTAAAGCTCCGTAAGCAAAATAGAATAAATTAGACATTCGAGTCATTAAACAATCAGATAAAAAACATCAGACACATGAAAAAGTTAATTCAGATCGTTTTAACCGGCGTTACGGTTTTATTGTCAGTAGTTGCATTTTCACAAATCAACAACCTTGTCCCGTTGAATGTTAAAAAAGCCTATCAAAATGAAACGAGATCACTTTCGGGAGCTCCCGGGCCTGCTTATTGGCAAAACCATACAAAATATGAAATAGAAACAGAATTACTTGTTGACAGCAGTAACCTGAAGGGCCGGGAAAATGTAGTTTATTTTAATGAAAGCCCTGATACGTTGAAGAAGATCGTCATGCGGTTGTATCCCGATATTTATAAAAAAGGGAATGCCAGGAGTTGGCCTATCAATCCCAATGCTGTTGGCGAGGGAATGGTGATCGAACAATTAAAAGTTAACGGACAAGACATTGATCTTTCGAATAAAAAAGCGGCCGCACGTTCCGCCACAAATCTTTATATTTTTCTGACGCAGCCTTTATTACCGGGGGATTCACTGGAAATATTTGCAAAATGGCATTTTCATGTGTCGGAAGACAGTCCGGTTCGGATGGGAAATTATGGCCATAACCGGTTCTTTATTGCCTATTGGTATCCCCAGATCGCTGTGTATGATGACATTGACGGATGGGATCAGATTGAGTACCAGGGGACTGTAGAGTTTTACAATGATTTTAATGATTACGACATCAATGTTACTGTGCCCGCAAATTATGTTGTATGGGCAACAGGAACGCTTAAGAATGAAAAAGAACTGTTTAACCACCAGGTGTTAAAGCGGTTGAAAAAAGCGAGGGAGGGGGATGAGGTCATTAAAATCTTTACTTCTGACGAAAGCAGGAATAATAAAGTATTAAAATCCAAAAACGAAAAAAACATCTGGCATTTTACAGCCAGCAGAATACCTGACTTTACCTTTGCCACGGCTCCTCATTTCAACTGGGACGCTTCTTCTCTTGTAGTGGACAGTGCCACAGGACGTAGGGTATTTGTTGATGCCATTTATCCCGATTCAACACGGTCGTTCGATAAAGCAGCAGAAGCATCCCGCGAATCGATCAAATATTTTTCTTTTCAAATGCCGTGCTGGCCTTTTCCCTATCCGCATATAACCGCTTTCTGTAACGGAAGAAGGGGAGGAGGTATGGAATCACCTATGATGACCAACGATGGAGACCCTTCAAGCAATACCTGGCTCTATGGGTTGCTTGCCCATGAAAATGCGCACACTTATTTTCCTTTCTATATGGGTACCAACGAAAGAAAATATGCCTGGATGGACGAAGGCTGGGCGGTTTACCTGATTTCCGATTTTTTAAAGGAAAAATCCAAAGGCTCAAGTTATGCCGAAAGAGGTGTTTATTCTTTTGAACAAATGAACGGACAGGAACAAGAACCCACACTGATGACTTTATCATACCTGATTTCAGGTTACAGCAGTTACCGTTACCAGGCTTATACACGACCCGGACTCGCTTACGCCTACCTGAAAGATGCGCTGGGAGACAGTATCTTTCTAAAAGCGTTAGATACGTATATTCAACGATGGCACGGAAAACATCCAATACCCTATGATTTTTTTAACACTTTCAGTTTTGTCGCTGGTAAATCTTTATACTGGTATTTTAAACCCTGGTTTTTTGAAAAGGCAAGGGCTGATTTGGGAATCAGAAAAGTAACTGCCGGAAATGAGATTATCATTGAAAATTACGGTGGATTACCGCTTCCGGTTGTGGTTACCTGCGAATTTGAGGATGGAACAAAAGAAACTTACAAGGAGTCTGTGTCTGTTTGGAGCAGCCAGAATCCGGCGGTAATTGTTCAGGCAAACCCTGATAAAATAATTAAAAAAGTTGTTTTGGGAGATAAACAAATACCCGATATTAACAAAGAAAACAATCAGATGGAGATAAATTAATAAAAACATGTCATTTGTTAAATATCTTTGTCATCCATTTATTGTTTTTAAACATTTATCATTATGAACAAAATCAAGCTTACTATTTTTGTATTTATTCTGGCAGTATTTCAGGTAACGGCTCAAATAGCTCCTGATAAATATTACATCCAGTTTACTGATAAAAACAACTCCCCGTATTCGATTGATAAACCGGAAGAATTCCTGACCGGAAGAGCCATTCAAAGGCGTGAAAAACAGGACATCCCTATCATGGAAAATGATATACCGGTTAATCCGCAGTATCTACAGGGCGTTGCCGATATAGGTGTGGAACTGCTCAATGCCACACGTTGGTTAAACGGGGTAACAATTTATACAACTGATACGAGTAAAATCAGTCAAATTAAAGCTTTACCCTATGTTGAAGGTGTTATGTTGTTGCAAAGTAAAGGGACGGGCAGGAAAAAAGCATTTTTTGAAAATGAAAGTATTGAAAACAAGATTCCGGCCGGAGCCGCCTCAGAAAGTCCCCGGTCAACCGATGAATTGGATTATGGCGAAGCATGGTTTCAGATCAATCAGATCAATGGGATTCCTCTGCACAATGCCGGATTTAAAGGTGAGGGGATGGTCATTGCCGTCCTTGACGGAGGATTTGTCGGGGCACAGACCAATCCCGTATTTGACAGTATGTGGGCCAACAACCAGGTTCTTGGAACCAAAGACTTTGTAAATCCGGGAGGAAGTGTATTTACGGAAAGCTCTCACGGTAAAAGCGTGCTGTCAACCATGGCAGCCAATTACCCGGGACTGATGATCGGAACGGCGCCAAAAGCGTCTTATTGGTTATTGCATACCGAGGATGTGAAAACGGAAAATGTTATTGAAGAATACAACTGGATGTCGGGAGCAGAATTTGCCGATAGCGTGGGGGCTGACATCATTAACAGTTCTTTGAGCTATGTGGATTTTGATATGCCTGAGTGGGATCACACTTATGATGATCTGGACGGCAATACGGCTGTTTCGACTATTGCCGCCGATATAGCTGCCAGCAAAGGCATTCTGGTGTGCAACAGTGCAGGCAATTCGGGTGGCGGATCTTTTCCATGGAATGGAGCTCCGGCAGATGCCGATAGTGTGATCTCTGTTGGTGCAGTGGGGTACAACAATCAACGTGCAGGTTTCAGTTCGATCGGCCCTACCGTGGACGGGCGCATTCGCCCTGTGGTGATGGCTCTGGGAGCAAATACGGTCGTTGCAGTTGGAAATGATACCGTTGGAACCGGAAGCGGAACTTCTTTTTCATCCCCCATCATTGCCGGAATGAATGCCTGTCTCTGGCAGGCAAATCCTGAAAGTGATGGAGGTTTACGAAGCTTTAAAACAAAGCGGTAATTATGCGGGGAATCCGGATAATTATATGGGATGGGGAATACCTGATTACGAACTGGCTAGTTCAATATTGACAACTGTTGAAAATAAAACTGACAACAGGGAAAGTTTTGTCCGGATTTCGCCTAACCCATTTAAAACACAATTGAATCTGACAATAAACCTGGAACAGCCGGTGGAGGCAAAAATTGAGATAATAAATATTTCGGGAAAAGTTCTTTATTCCAGTTCTTATTTTGGCCGCAGTGGCATTAATGAAATTCCGTTTGATAATAGCATGACGAATTTACCTGCCGGGATTTATTTTCTGAAGGTAAAAGCTGGTGCGAACATTAATGTGCTAAAGTTGATGAAACAATAATCGTTTAATAGTTAGCAATGAAGAACGTGATTAGAAAACAAGGTAGTTGAAATTAGGTTGAAAAATTGTATATTTGACTTGATTATTTATGGTTAGCTCGGAAAAAATACTGACTTATTTAACTTCAAATAAACAACGTTTGAAGAATGAATATCATCTGATAAAAATTGGAATATTTGGTTCATTTGCCAGAGGAGAAAGCAATGACCAAAGTGATATTGATATAATAGTTGAATTTGAAGATAATACACCTGACCTTTATACTTTGAAACAAAGGTTAAGGAATGAAATTCAATCCAGATTTAATTTACGGGTTGATATATGCCGGGAAAAATACATTAAACCGATTTTCAGGGAACAAATTCTTTCGGAAGTCAAATATGTATAATATAACACATAAAGACTTTAGCTGCATTTTGAGTATATTGGAATCAATAGAGAAAATTCAGAACTATTCCAAAGAATTTATTAATGCCGATGATTTTTATAATGACACAAAATCATTCGATGCCGCAATGATGAATTTTATTGTTATTGGTGAAATGGGTGAAAAACTCTCTTCTGAGTTTATAAATGAAACCAGCAATGTGATTGATTGGCCTAAAATAAAAGAAATTATTAGTGAACGCTAAATTGCCTTTTTGCTTTAAGCGTCCCGCTTAAAGCTTTATGTATCCCCTTTTTTGATAAGGTTTTTAAAACCTGCTTTTGGAATACGGCGCAATGTTTTGTGAAGCAAAATCTCCGGAAAGGTATTTAAAATAACCTGCAATGGCGATCATGGCCGCATTGTCAGTGGTATATTGGAATTCGGGAATGTAAATATTCCATCCCAGGTTATCAGCGGCATTTTGCATAGCTGTTCTCAAGGCAGAATTGGCCGAAACGCCACCTGCAACAGCCACTTCACGGATGCCCGTTTCATTGACTGCCCTTTTTACTTTATTCATCAGAATGTTGACGATGGTCTTCTGGATGGAAGCCGCCAGGTCCGCTTTATGTTTTTCAATGAAATGTTCGTCTTCTTTCAGCCGGTCGCGTAAGAAATATAAAAAAGAAGTTTTCAGGCCGCTAAAGCTGTAATTCAGGCCCGGCATGCTCGATTCGGGAAACCGGAAAGCATCAGGAATCCCTGATTTTGCCAGCTTGTCAATTTCGGGGCCGCCGGGATAAGGCAATCCCATGATTTTGGCAGCTTTGTCGAAGGCTTCGCCGGCAGCATCATCAATGGTTGTCCCGATAACTTCCATTTCCGATGGACTGTCCACCCTGACAATCTGTGTATGCCCGCCCGATACTGTCAGGCAGAGAAAAGGCAAAGCAGGTGTTTTTTTGTCCGGTTTGTCTTTGATGAAATGACTCAAAATGTGGGCTTTGAGGTGGTCAACTTCTATGATAGGAATATTGAGCCCCATGGCAAACGCTTTGCTGAATGAGGTGCCAACCAGTAAAGAACCCAAAAGGCCCGGGCCTCGTGTAAAAGCTACAGCGTCCAACTGTTTTTTGGTTATTTTTGCTTTACGTATTGCCACTTCAACGACCGGTATGATATTTTGCTGGTGGGCACGCGAAGCCAGTTCGGGTACCACACCGCCATAAGTGCGGTGAATATCCTGATTGGCAATGACATTCGATAAAACACGGGTGTCTTCAAGCACGGCAGCTGAAGTGTCATCACAGGAAGATTCTATACCTAAAATGTAGATGCTCATTTGGAAGATTTAACTGACAGCAAAAATAGTAATTCGGAGAACAATGACCGTCAAGGTGAAAATCCCGTAAACGGAAGCAATGGAGATGCTTCCGGTACCGGCATTGTTCAACATGGTGAAAAACCAGCGCGAAAAAGCTTTTTACGCAGGCTGTTCTCCGTGCTCCTGAATATCCTGCTCGTCATTTTACTTATTCCCCCGTCGCTTGCTTTTTTATTCCGAAGTCCCGAAGTTCAGACACTATCAGCCCGTCTCGCTACGTTTATCCTTTCGGATTACCTGGACATGGAAGTGAAGATTGATGCCATTAAACTGGATTTCAGGTCGGGGATCACTTTGAAAAATTTATCCGTGAAAGATCAAAAGGGAAACCCGATGATCGCTGTCGGCGCGTTGAAAGCAAAACCGGTGTATATGGATTTTGCCCTTTTTGGGATGGTGTTTTCAAAACTGGAACTGGAGGGTGCTGTGTTCAGGTATGCCCGCTACGAGGGCGATAATGAGTATAACCTGATGATATTGATCAACAAGTTCCGCTCTTCCGATTCACTTGCTTCGCCCGGTACGTTTCGACTGCGTTCGAGGGAATTGATACTGAAAGATTCAAGATTTCAGTTTTATGATGAAGTCAGGAAATTCGGTGATTCTACCGGCATGATCTATAATAATATCATCTTCGACAGCATTAATCTCATGGCGAGGCAGTTTCACATTATCAATGATTCCCTGCACTTTATTGTGGACAATCTTTCAACCAGGGAAAGATCGGGTTTCAGGATTTCAAATATGTCAACTGATTTTAGCATCAGCAGGTCGGGTTTGCATGCCCGGGGGCTTCAGATGAATATGGACAACAGCCATTTGAATTGTGACCTGGACTTCAATTACAATTCTTACCAGTCTTATGCCTATTTTATTGATTCCGTTGAAATTGTTGCAGATATCAGGCCTTCCAAGATCATGATGTCCGATATTTTCTATTTCAATGATATCATGAAAGAAATGCCGAACAAAGTGGGGGTAACCGGTAAGATGCAGGGAACCGTGAGCAACATGAAAGGAGATAACATACGGATACATTATGGTAAAAAAACCCGCCTCGCTGTCAACGGAAGGATTAAGGGCCTGCCCGATTTCTATCATTCTCAAATCACGGCATACATAAAGGAAATAGAAACCACTCCCTGTGAACTGAAAACAATCGGTCTTCCGGTGAGTGGGGGCAGCTTTGACGTTACTCCCTATCTGGATTGCCATGACCTTGTGAAAGGCTCGTTGAGATTCAAGGGACTTTACAATAATTTTACGGCCCGGTTGGCTCTCAAAAGCAAAGAAGGTGATGTGGAAGCGGATGTTAAGTTTTTTAACAAACCCGATGATTCTGTTTATTTAAACCTTGCGCTGAAGGGGGATCAGCTTCAACTGGGAAGACTGCTTAAACAGGAAAACCTGCTGGGCAATGCGAAAATTGATATCCACTTGCAGGCCGAAGGACATAATTTTAAGGACCTGCGTTATGAAAGCAGTGGCACGTTGTATTCATTTGACCTCGAAAACTACCGTTACAGCAGGTTGAGGTATTTCGGGCAGTATGTCAATGATTCTGTTTGGGGAAGCCTGGTGGTCGGGGATAAAAACCTGATGTTGAAAACGGACATTTTTGCGTTATTGAAAGAAGTACCTCATATAAAACTTACTGCTGACCTGCGGCTGGCAAACCTCGATGACCTGAACCTGGGGATTCGGAAGGACTTTGGCGTTTCTTCCACCGTAAACTTAGATTTGCGGGGAATAGACCCCGACAGGATGACCGGAAATTTAAAATTGTCAAATACTGTCCTGAGTTTTGGAAATGAACGGTATGATGAAGGTGAAATAACGGTATTGAAAAGTATTGATACCAAAGGGGTTCATTCCCTGCAACTGAATTCGGATATGGTGGATTTAAAATTAACGGGGAAATATCGAATTTCTACCTTTTTTCAAAGGGTTGAAGAACTGCTTGATCATTATTTTGATTTTATTCCACCCGACACTACCGTTAACGACCTTTCAGGTGAATACGCCACTGCCGATATTCATTTAAAACAGGATGACATCATTGCCGGACAACTGGTTCCGGGGCTTCACATATCAGATGCCGAGCCGTTCAGCATTGATTTTAATTTCGATAAAAACAATGTCACCACAGGATTAAATATAGGCAACATCAATTACAGGGGAGTTATATTCAGAAACAACACAATTGATATCAATACGGCGGACAACCGGCTGAATTTTAAATATGCAAACGAAACCACGATCCTGCGCGACAGCACGGCTGAAAGCAAGCAGGTATTTGGGTTGGATAGCCTGTCTCTGAAACTTGATGCCGGCGCTGACAGTCTGAATTACGGTTTGTACTGGGATAATTACGACAGTGTTCCGAGAAACATGTGTAATCTGGAAGGCTTTTATACCCTGAAAAACGGGTTCTCCGTATTCAGGATAAACAATATGGACCTGATCGTAAACGACACGCTATGGCGTATTGATCCGGAAAACCTGATTGTTCGGGACAGTTCGGGAATAAATATTGAAAACTGGGAAATTCACGGGGGCGCTTCAAAAATCGGCATATCGGGCAGGTATCTTCAACATAACGGGGATACCCTGAGACTGGATTTTTATAACTGGAACCTGTCCAATTTTGACATGTTGACAGCATTGTGGGGGTTTGATATTGACGGGATCATCAAAGGTGATATGGAGTTCTCAAAGATCAATGATAATACGGCTTTTATCAGTGATTTGATGATGGATTCCCTGACGTTGAATAAAGTTTATCTCGGAGATGCCCGCTTTCTGAATACGTGGGATAATGAACTACAGGCCATTAAACTGGCGTCATCAATAACCCGCAAAGGCTCTTCCGGTTCGGGAAAAATCATTTCAGTCGCCGGTAATTATTTTCCGTTCAAAAATGAAAATGTTTTTGACCTGCACATGACTTTCAACCGGTTTAAGTTAAAAGCAATTGAGAACTTCTTTACCGGCCTGGTATCCGATGTGGAAGGTGTGGCGTCGGGCGAGCTTGAGCTGAAAGGTTCACCCGACAAGCCTGTGCTGACCGGGTATGTGGATACCCATCGCTCGGCCATGAGAATTGACTACCTGAACACAAAGTATTCATTTTCAAATGTGATTAACTTCGAACCGGACGGGATAGACTTCGGTAAACTTGTCATTTATGACACATTGGGAAATTCAGCCCGTGTGGACGGTAACCTGAAATATAAATACTTTAAACATTCCCGTTTCGACGTCACCATAACAACAGATAAGTTGCTGTTTTTCAACACAAGCCGGAAAATGAATGACCTGTATTACGGAACGGCTTTAACTTCCGGCGATATTCATTTGAGCGGTAGTCCCAATGACCTTCATCTTGACATGGATGTGAAAACGGAGGCCGGTACCCATGTTTTTCTTCCGTTGGATTATTCGGTTGAAATATCCGATAAAGATTATATCGTTTTTGTCCAACATGCTGACACACTTCAGGATCAGGAAGCGGAAAAGAAAAAAGCAGCCAAAGAAAAGGAAAACAAACAAAAATACGATATTAGTCTGAACATGAAAGTTACACCCCAGGCAGCCGTATCCATCTTCCTGCCTTCGGATGTGGGCAGGTTAGAATCGCAGGGTAATGGTAATATTCTGTTAAAAGCCAACTCGAACGGCGATTTCAGTATTGTCGGCGATTACATCGTAGAATCGGGAATGTTTAACTTTTCGCTGGCTAACCTTGTGCAAAAACGTTTTGAACTGGTGCGTGGCGGACGTATTTCATGGACCGGCGACCCTTATGATGCCGATATCAATATCAAAGGGCTCTACAGAGTGAAGACAAGCTTGAAAAGTCTGGGCATTGTGATTGATTCAACAACCAATTTCAGGAATAAAGTGAATGTGGATTGCTATGTCATTCTGAGAAACAACTTGTTAAACCCGGATATTCGTTTCGACATACAATTGCCCGATCTTGATCCGGATCTGAAACGGATCGTGTATGCTGAACTGGATACAACTAACCAGGCTATGATGAACGAGCAGATGATCTCGTTACTTGTACTGGGGACATTCAGTTACAGCAATGCGTCAAACATCAATATGAGCTCAGCTTATTACTCGGTGTTGTCCAACCAGTTGAGCAGCATTTTATCGAAAATCAGCAAAGATGTGGACATCGGGATAAATTATAAACCTGGAGATGCGGTTTCGCAGGAAGAATTTGAAGTAGCTTTGTCAACACAATTACTGAACGACCGGCTGACCGTTGAAGGGCATCTTGGCATGACGTATGACCGGTCAAAACAAAATGCAAGTAATTTTGTGGGCGATATTGATTTGAGTTATGCCCTGACCGAGGACGGAAGATGGATGTTGAAAGTGTTTAACCATTCTAATGTTACGTCGTGGTACAACACTTATGATAAGGTTTCTCCTTATACGCAGGGAGCAGGAATTGCTTACAGAAAAGAGTTCAACAACATCGCCGAGTTCTTTCGCAGGACGAGGCCGAAATCAAAAAAGAAAAAAAATAAATAATCATAAATAAACTTAAAAAATGAAAACTCTCATTCAATACTCAACAGCGTTAATGATTTTCCTGATTTTGGGAACTACATTACGAGCACAAATTACCATTGATCAAAACGACATGCCATCACCGGGGGATACCATCCGGAAAAGCCTGGCCATGAACTTTGAAAACTATGATTTTGAAGCAACGGGTGAAGACTATACCTGGGATTTCTCCGGTTTGATACCTCTGTCGCAAAGCGTGGATACTTTTAAATCGGTTAGCGAAACACCGCTTATTTATCTGTTTTTCTTTTTGGGCTATGCAAACCTGGCCAGCCCCCTGTTCAGTGATACATCTTCATTTGTCGAGTTTCCGATGACAGATGTATATTCGTTTTATGATAATAAATCATCGGGATATTACTATTCCGGATTTGCTGCCACATTGTATGGTTTTCCCGTTCCGTTCAAGTATTCGGAAAAAGACAGGATTTATTCTTTTCCGATGAATTATGGGGATATGGATTCCTCATCTTCGGGACTGGCTTATGAAATACCGGGTATGGGATACATAAAGATTCAAAAAAAACGCGTGAATACCGTGGATGGCTGGGGTACACTGATCACCCCTTACGGAACGTTTGAGGTGTTGCGCCTAAAATCGGAGGTGGACGAATACGACAGCATCTTTCTTGATACCCTGAACATGGGTGTTCCCCTTAACCGTCAATACACAGAATACAAATGGCTTACAAAAAACGGAAAAATATCTGTTCTGGAAGTAAATGACGATTACCTGAATTTTTTCGTTTATTATGTTGATTCAATACGACAGGTAAGCCTGGATGTGCCCGATAATCCCGGATTCGAAGGACCTGTGGCAAATGTATATCCCAATCCCGTTCATGATCGTTTTACGCTATCTCTGAATATAATTAATTCCGGCGAAACAACCATCGGGCTTTATGATATCAGAGGAGTGAAAATTGCTACACTGAAAAAGCAATACCTGAAGGCCGGAGTCATATTGTTCAGTTTTAACCTGAACGATTACAATTTGCCGGCAGGTAAATACCTGATAAGCATTGTAACGGAAAACGGCAGAACTGTAAAAAAGATCATTTTTAACCCTTGATCAGGAAACATACCATGATTCATTTTATATTTTTTTGAATAATCACTGTTTGCCAATGATTTATTATCCGGTCAACGAATAAACTGTTAACGAAAAATGCCTCTTGTCATTTATAAATCATCTGCCGGCTCGGGAAAAACCACTACTCTGGTTAACGAATACCTTAAAATAACACTGAAAAATCCGGCAGATTTCAGGCATGTACTTGCCATAACTTTTACAAACAAGGCGGCCAATGAAATGAAGGAGCGTATTCTGAAAGCGCTTGATGAGATAATAAACGGTGATGCGGAAGCCGAGGGTGAATATAAAAAAGTGTACGATGAATTGAGTTTGGATGCTGAAACGATCCGTCAGCAGGCAAAGCAATTACAAACCTTGATCCTGCATGATTATGATGAATTTTCAGTCAGCACAATTGATTCGTTTATTCATCATATCATACGGACTTTTGCAAATGATGTGGGCCTGCCGCAGAACTTTGAGGTGATCATTGACCCGGATGATATCGTGCCGGATATTGTTGCCGAACTTTTTGATAAAGTTGGTTCGGATAAAGACCTGACGGACATCCTGATCCATTTTGTGCTGTCACTTGCCGAAGAAGAAAAAAACTACGACCCGGAACGTCCTGTTAAAGAGTTTGTTGAAAAACAGTTTAATGAAGACAGTTTCCCCTGGTTAAGAAAAATTGAAAACCTGAGGCCCGCAGACTTTTTGAAGATTATAAATCAAATCAATTCAAGGCAGTCTTTTTTGAAAAAGGAAATAA
>JAADID010000170.1 GCA_013151505.1 Chlorobiota bacterium
TCCAGCCCTCGATTTCCACGTTTTTATAATCTTCGACATTGTCAAAATGTTCTGCAATACTCGGAACCGGGGGGATGGGCTCTCCGCCGCCGCCACCTTCGTTTGTGATCATCACATCATCAATCTGGCTGGACGTGGATTCCGTGTCGCTACCTTTGTATTTAAAGGCAACGGCAACATTACCAACGAATCCTGACAGCGACACATCACCGGATTCAATCCAGTCGTAATTTCCGCTGTTTTCATCCGGCAGGTTGGGCGTCAATTCCGTCCATGTAGCCGTTTCGAAGTTGGTTCCGTCGTAATCGGTTGAAGCCATTACGGTCAGGGGGACATTCCCGCCCTGGTGGCTCCAGTAAGCAATGGCGCTTTTGAAGCTCAATATTTTATCCCCTGCCGTATTGATCACCGGAGGAGTGATCAGCCACGTTTCCATGTCATCCAGGCCGGAGTTGTATCCTGTGGCCTGCGCATACTTGTTTACGTCAAACGATTTACCCTGCCAGTAGCGTGTGCCTGCCACAACAACATTGGTCCATCCCGGCAGGTCTATATTTTCATAATCCGTAACGTCATTGAATTCTTCACGAACTTCATCAACCGGTGGAATGGGTTCTCCCCCGCCACCGCCACCGCAGCGATCCCCATCCAGTTTAATTTCACTCAATGTACGGACAATAAGTTGAACCGTTCCACCGTACTCGCTTGCGATTGCTGTAAACGATCCGTTTCCCTGCGGAAGAGGTAACCCTGCAAAATTGGCGTAATCACTGGTTCTGACAAGAACGCTGTTTCCATCGCAATCTTCCAGTGTGCGGTTCCCGGGCTGCCCCTCGTCCGCCCAGTTAAAGCCGAGGTCCTGTTCGATGAACTGTACATCTTCCAGCCGGATCAACTGCGATTGATAATTACCCGTAGTCAGATCTTTGATAGTCACCGGCTTGGGTTGCATATAACATTGGTTGGCCACTATCACAATATTGGAATCATTATTTACCTGGTCAAGCTGAAACAGGCCGTTATATTCGTTGAGGACCACACCTTTCAGATATAAGCGGATAGAATCGCCTACACGCAAACCACCCGAATTGTCAAGATGCAGATTAGCTGCTCCCGAATTATCTTCTATGTAAGCACTCTTATAAAGATTTCCGGAGCTCTCATCCATGGTTACCACACAAAAACACGAAGCGTCATAACTAATCATAAATGACCCGGAATCGCTATACATCTGACGCAGATCCTCAACGGTATATATTTTCCCCACAGGAAGTGAACCGATGGGAGGTATGTCAAAATCCTTTTTTACACAACCGGTAATGTAAATCATTACACCCAACAAACCCAACAGGGTGATGCTCAATATTTTCTTCATTTTACACTAATTAACATTTATTAAATTCCAATCTCCAACTAACAAATAAATTTCAATATCTAAATTCTGACTTTTCAAACTCCGGGTACTTTGCTGTGATTTATGAATAGAAGAAAAAATCATCTTCAGTTCATTTGCTTCATTAATCAACCTTTTACATCCTGAAATACAGATTCAGGAAAAAGTTCCTCCCGTATAAATAATAATATTTGGGGGGAAATTTATTAATGTCTGTGGGATCATAACGTAACTGTTCAAAACCCGACATAGCATAATTTGTATTATTCAACAGGTTGCTTATACCCAGTGTAAACCCGATATAATATTTGCGTTTAACCCGCCATGATTTACCGCCAAAAAAGTCAACCGTATATCCGGGATCCAGTTTTTCCTCGTGTAACACCTCGCTAACACGTACATCGCCTTCCCATAAACCGTTAAGAGCCTGTGCTGTCCTTCTGTCGGGATTGGGCTCGAGGTAAGCATTTCCAATGTAATTTCCGTTCAGGCCGACAAACCAGTATTTAGGCGAATAATACTTCACCCCCACCGACGCGATGGTCTGCGGAGAGCCTCCCACATAATAGTTTTCAAAATAGACCACACGATTTCTGGCCAGCACTTCAGATGTGTTGTCGCTGACAACCGTAGCCACAGGCCGCGAAGTATAAATATATTGCCCCATTCCCAATACGCCGGTAAGAACAACCGTAGGGGTTACATTGGCTTCGATACCAAACTCCAGTCCCATACTTTGTTTATCAACTCCTGTCATCATGTAATTGACAAAAGAGTTCAGGATATCATGATAAAAGCTCCTTCGCCAGTTCTGGTCTTTAAACTGTGTATAGTAAAGGGTCAGCCGGGCTTTTACCGCCGGGGTCCTTAAAACGTAATTCAGGTCACCCGAGAAGATCTTTTCGCTGGTCAGGTTTTCCACCGTAAATTCACGGGTCTGCGGCGAAACATAAGAATTCCAGAAAAACGGAGCCCTCGTCAGATACATCCCGTTAACAACAATGTAGTTTCTGCCGTTGATCTTATAGGTAACACCTGCTTTTACACCGTAATTATAAAAATTCTGTTTGGGACTGTCGCCCAGGGAGTTTTCAGGATACCTCCCGTTGCGCATGTTCCCCGTCCGCCAGAAAACCGTGTGGGAGAAATCGAGTGAAACGTAAAAATCAAATTTATTGTAAGTAAAATTTGCTTGTCCGAACACTTCCTGTTTGTGAATGGTAGCCGTATAATCATATCCGAAAACATCACCTTCCCTGACAAGATTATTCGGATTGTCAAGATTATTCTGTTGCTCTGCCGGGAATTTATACGGATCACCTTCGGCATATTTATCCACATCTAACCACCATTCCCCGCCAAGCAGATCCTCAATTTTCTTATAATGATATCCTTTATGCCAGGTCAGGTTTACACCGGCAATGAGGGTGACATGATCGTTGACAAAACTGTTCAGATGCCAGTTGAAAAGAATATCCTGTTTGTCGTTGCGACGGTCTTCAATAATATATTTTGACCGGAAACCTGTGACATTGTTCCCTTCAATGCCATTTACATTGTTTACCGTATTCAGCCATTTGCTGTTGGAAAAATACATGGCATCCCAACGTATCTGCCTGAATTCCGGATTGTTTTTCCATTGATTGGTCAGATAATCGGCAGTTTCCTGATCACCGATATCAAGCCAGTAACTTGGCAGATAGCGGTAATAGTCAGGTCGCGGATCGGCGCCGCCATCCCAGTTCAGGGCTGTTGAACCTCCTTTGCCGAACCAGTAGGTCAGCGATCCCTGGCAACTTGTATTGTCCGAAAGTTTTCCGTAATGTGTAAAGGTGATGACCGGCTGATGATAGCGGCTTACCCTTGCGTTTCGTTTTTCGCCGGACTGATAGCCCCAGTACGGGTTATAATAATTGGAGCCGGCAAGGTCGTAAGATTCCTGGGTGGCCGGCCCTGCTCTTCCGCGCGATGAAGGTGCACCGAATATCAATAAAGAAATACTGTGACGGCTGTTAATTCGCTTTTCAACACCAACCCAATAGCCCCAGGCATCATAAAAACTACCTTCCACGTATCCTTCCTGAGCCCAGCGACGGGAGCCTGATAAAACGAACGACCATCCTTTTTTACTTAAACCTGATGCATAGGTGATCATGATCCTGTTGCGGTAACTTCGGTTCGCCAGCGCATAAGATACTTTCAACTGTTTTCTGTAAGTCGAAGGCCTTGTGATAATGCGTGTTACTCCGGCCACTCCCCCAAATGTGTAATCAGATTCAACAACTCCCGTTTTGATATCCGAATTACGTGTAACATCATTAAGCCCGCCCCAGTTGGACCAGTAAGCTCTTCCGGTTTCCATATCATTCAGGGGGACTCCATCCATCAGGACGGAAAGGTTTTCCGAATCATATCCCCTCATACGGAAACGTGCCGGCCCGAAAACATATCCCGCCTGTGAGGTGAAAATATCGCGGGAAGACTGTAAAAGGCTTGAAATTTCCTGCGATTGTCCGTTGCCTTCGTTCTCAATCTCTGTAAGGCTGAATGTCGGAATTGTTAGCTGTTTTTCATCGTTGATCACTGTGGTATCAGTTTCCTGCCCCAGAAAATATCCAAAGATGAAAATGAACATCAAAAGGAAGTAAAACTTCTTCATATCATTGGTTTCATTGAAAAGATCACTCGTGCAAAAAAGAGCGAACAAATGTAAATAATTCAAACAATTTTACAAATTATGTTGAAAACCTTTGAATATTGTTAGTAATAAATTAAAAAGGGATTGTAAATTGCGCCGTTTTTTGAACCAAATAAAAAATGAAGAGAGAAATTATCACTGCAGTTACTTTTTCTTTTTTACTTGTCTTCCTGCAATCCGTTTTGCTCCGCGCACAGGATGATAAAAAAATACAGGTTGCCGTTATTGGCTTTTATAATCTTGAAAATCTTTTTGATACCATTGACGACCCTGAAAAAAGAGATGAAGAGTTTCTTCCCAACGGAACAAACAAATGGGATACGGAAAAATACCTTCACAAAATCGGGAACATGTCGAAGGTCATTTCCAAAATCGGAAAATCATTTACACCGGATGGCATCTCCGTGCTGGGAATCTCTGAAATAGAGAACAGGGCGGTTATTGAAGACCTGATCAACACGCCGCTTTTAAAACCTTTTCATTTCAGGATCATTCATTACGATTCGCCGGACCGCCGCGGAGTGGATGTGGCCATGATCTATCAGCCAAAATATCTGGAGGTAACGGAAACCAAATCCTACCGTCTGGTTATTCCCGACATGCCCGATTTTTATACCCGTAACCAGTTGCTTGTTTCGGGTAAGCTACTCGGTGAAGACATCTATTTTATTGTAGTTCACTGGCCTTCGCGTTATGGCGGGGAAAAACGTTCGCGCCCCTTACGTAATGCTGCTGCGGAACTCAGCCGCCACATCTGTGATTCATTGCTTGCATTAAACCCCGATTCCAAGATCATCGTCATGGGCGACCTGAACGATAATCCGACCAATGAAAGCATCAAAAAGATCATGCGGGCAAAGCCGGATACGGTGAACCTTGCCCCCGGTGATTTCTACAATCCGATGTATAAACTTTACAAAAAAGGTATCGGGAGTACGGCCTGGATGGACACATGGAGTCTTTTTGACGAAACGTTGTTGTCGCAGGGATTATTGGGAAACAATTTTGAGACCCTCACCTATTTTACGGTGCGTATCTTCAACAAGCCGTTCATGCAACAAAAGGAAGGCCGGTACAAAGGTTACCCCTACCGTACCTTTGCCGGAGGAACCTGGATGGGGGGATACAGCGACCACTTTCCGGTATTTGTGGTGCTGGCGAGAGAGATTAAGTAAGCAACCCGTCCATATCGAACGGCACGTTCGTGCGGGAAGAGTGGTGCGAGTAGTACGTTTCTATAATTGATAGTGCGACGTAGTTTGCAACTACGCCGGAGAGGGCGAGGGAGATACGGTAATGTATCAATAGCCATTGGCATGGATTTATTATTTTTGGAATCATGCAAAAAAAGAATATTTTCAATAGAAAAAAATTGAAAAGTTTCCGCAAAGAATTGCGTAACAATTTGACGCCTGCCGAGGCCATTCTGTGGTCAGCTTTAAAAAACAAACAACTGGAAGGCAGGAAGTTTCGCAGGCAGCACAGTATTGGAAAATATGTTGCAGATTTTTATTGTCCAAGAGAAAAAATGATAATTGAACTCGATGGTGCTGATCATTTCACGCCTGCAGGCATTGAACATGATGAAAAGCGGGATAATTATATCCGGGGATTGGGTATAAAAATTATAAGGTTTGAAAACAACCTGGTTTATAATCATCTTGAGGAAGTTTTGGAAGAAATAAAAAATAATTTTAGGGATTAGACCCCTCTGCCCTTCGGGCACCTCCCCTTGACAAGGGGAGGAGTTGAGCACAAAAATTCAATTTGTTGTGGGAAAATAAAGCTTATAGTCCAACAACTCCCCTCCTTGCCTAAAGGAGGGGAAAGATCAAGCGAAAAACAACTTGTTGTTTTGAGCGCAGATCAGGGGTGGTCAATAAATTACACCACTTTCTTCTGTTTTCGTCACACTATAAAATATTTGCCATAACCAACTGATAAACAATTGGCATTTTTATAATTTGTGTGTCCCGCGAACAAAAAAATATAATTTTTCTATTTTTTTATTCAACCTTTTTCTCAAAAGTCACGATGGGTTGCGTAGCGAACCGAAGAGTATGGGTCTGCCTGTGTTTCATCAGAGCGCGTGGAAGCTTCGTTTTGGTGGCCCCCGAGGACTCGGGGTTCTTTTGTCTGTTTCTTTGTTGCCGGACAAAGAAATAGACATCTGAATTATTTTGAGAAAACTTGGGTATGGTACGTTTACTAAATTTTCATGTGTCCCACTGACGAAAACAGGAAATAAGCAACCCGTCCGAATCGAACGGCACGTTCGTGCGGGACGTGAGGAGCGCGCTTTTATAGTTGATACTGCGGAGGTTGATACTGCCGCGTAGTTATAAACTACGATGAGGTACCGGTGAATACTAACTTTCAATCTAATTCAAACGGATTAATAATTGTCAACCCTTCAATCTTTTTAAAATCTTTCACATTGCGCGTAATCAGTTCCAAATCATATAATGTGGCAGTTGCAGCTATTATCGCATCGGGCAATTTTAATTTGAAATGTTTTCTTATTTCAGCTGTTTTGTATTTTACAGGTGTATCCAGTTCCAGAACCCTGCACTCTTCGATAAATCCCCTCAATATCTGTAAGTCTTTTTCTGAAGTTGTTTTCCAACAAAGCAATTCGACTTCGGTAATTACTGAAATAACCGGTACGTTACCCAGAATAATGTTATCAATAAATTTTTCTCCTTTCGGGGGAAATTGTTGCTGAAGATAATAAATTACCGTATTTGTATCCCAGATGTATTTCATTCCCAAGCGTTACGAAGTTCATCTAATTGCCTGTTCAATTCGTTCATTTTTTGCTTTTTCATGGCCCCTTTATATCCCGAAATTCGTTTTCCCGTGTCCGTGTTTTCGGCATCAGATTTACGTATCCGGATAAGCTTTAGTAATTCCAGGTCTTTAAGCAGTGTAAGCGCCTTATCGCTTATAATGTCAATCGTGTAGGTCTTCATATCGCTTTTGTTTAAGTGATTTGACAATATGGCTTTACAAAGGTACTAAAAACAAAATATTTTTAGAAATGGTTTGTGTATGCTTCACCACATTCTTTTCATCACACACTATCCGGGTCAAATCTGCTGCGCCGCACCCATTGGCGCAAATCTTGTGCGCCGTACTACGGGTGGCTGATCTGGGCCCATCATTAATTTCAAGATTATGTAAATACACAAAACACCTGTTTTGTTTTATAAAAAAATTTCGACCCGGCGGGAGCAAGACCGCCCGCCGGGTCATTCCACCCCCGGCCTGCCGACAGGCCGGGCAGGAAGAGTGCGCGGGAGGTGGGTTTTTATCTGCCTACCTTGCCGATTTTTCGAGTTTCCTGAATCTGAAATAGGAATAAACAACCGGAATTATTGCAATGATTCCCGTAATGATCATAAACAGTTTGAAATCCGCTTCTTTACTCAACAGCAAACTGCTGATCACCACAATAAAACCACCGCCAAACCATAATTTTCCACCGAGCTTATGCGTGTCTTTCCAAACGGTTTCGCTTTCCAGTGTCCACGGTGTTCTGATGCCGATAAAATAATTCGGTTTGATCGTTTTGAAATAATTTCCAAGGATGATATATAATACGCCTAATAATAACACAACATAATTAGGATTTGTAAGCGACTGGTTTTTTGCCGTATATATAAGAAATGTGGCTAATATTGACATCAAAACGGTAAGTAAGGTTTTAATGTTCTGATATTTTTTTCCCATTTTACCGATCTTATTTTTCGGGTCAATTTTGGGGACAACTAAAAAGATCAGATAAATGAGTAAAGGCAGGATTACGGGAATTAATATTAATTCCGCCTTATTACCATATCTGTCAACCTCTCCGTTGATATTCCAGTGCACAGGAACTTTTCCGGGTAATTCGTTCCAGATATAAGCCAGATAAGCAAAAGGTATTGCAACAATGGCTATTAACGGTAATTCATTTTTCAGTTTCATCATTATTCTTTTTTAAAGTGAGTATCCAGGTTAACAAATCATCCAGTATTGTTGTATTTATTGAATATTCGATAAACTGTCCTTTTTTTTCTTTCATTATCAGGTCTGCCCTTTCAAGAAGATTCAGATGATGTGAAATACTCGGTTTCGATATATTGAACTGATCCGCTATTTCTCCCGCATTCATATCTCTTTCCTTTAATAACTCAAGTATTTTCCTTCTTGTTTCATCATTCAATGCTTTAAATAATATGTTCATTTTTAATAGTGTATGAGGTTTTGAATATTTTGAAAACCTGTCTTTAAGTCTGCGTTAAACTTTATTTAACCTGTTTCAATATCCAGTCTGAAATTACCTGTAATGCTTCCGGTGAGATGGTTTGTTCTATGGTGGCATATTCACTGGTAGCACCGGTTTTACATTCCTGAAACAGATGATTTAAGTTTTTGAGCTCTTTTATTTCAACATTTGAATTGTCAGAGTTGTGAGTAATATTTTCAATGATTTCAAGATTTTCCTTTACCGGTACC
>JAADID010000282.1 GCA_013151505.1 Chlorobiota bacterium
GAAGAGTTCTTATGGTTCAAAGGTATTGACATTACGTTCGAAAAAGAGTTATCTGCAAAAGAGAAACAACGAAACAGAGTAATTTATGAACGGCTGAAGGCATTTTATCAGGAATATTTACAATTCGGGGGATTCCCGCAGGTAGCTCTGGCTGATACAAAAGACAAAAAGGTTCGCTATCTGAAAGATATCTTTAATTCATATTTTGAAAAAGATGTGAAATCACTGGCTGATTTCAGAAATATGAACGGATTCAGGGAATTATTACTATTGTTGATCAAACGTACCGGTTCAAAACTCGATATATCAAAAATGGCTACATCGTTAAATTTGTCCCGTCCCACAGTTTATTCTTACCTTTCATTTCTTGAGCAAACCTATTTTATCACCTTGGTGAATGCTTTTTCGGGAAGTATTGACCGGGAAATCAGCGGGTCAAAAAAAGTTTACATATGCGACACCGGGCTCATCAATATTTTCGGCCATGTTGACGAGGGTAATTTGTTTGAAAATGCTGTGTTCAATAATTTGAGATCTCAAGGGAAACTAAATTACTACCAAAACCGGAACCATGTGGAGGTTGATTTTATTTTACCGGAAAAGAAAATCGCCCTCGAAGTGAAAAACAAAGCCATTCCCCAGCATATCCAACGACTGAAACGATTATCGAAAACATTAAATATTGATGAGTATTATGTTATTTCAAAAGAATATGCGGATATGGAACATGTCATTCTTTCGGTTAATTTATGATGATGAATAATAAAAATACCATAATAGTAAAATACGAAGATTACATTGCTACCATTATGCTCAACCGTCCGGATGTCCGCAATGCCATGAACGACCTGATGATCAGTGAACTGACAACGGCATTTGAAGAGGCGGGCAGGCAAAATGATATCCGGCTGCTAATTTTGCGGGGCAACGGCAAATCGTTTTGTGCAGGCGCCGATCTGAATTACATGAAAAGTATTTCAGGATTCGGGGTTGAAGAAAATGTAAGAGATGCACAAAAACTGGCCGCTTTGTTTAAGACAGTTTACGATTGCCCTGTTCCGACTCTGGCTGTGGTTCACGGCGCTGCTTTTGGCGGAGCCAACGGTTTGCTGGCTGCCTGTGATATTGTCATTACCGAAGAAAATACCACTTTTGCATTCAGCGAAGTTAAACTGGGGATTGCCCCTGAAACCATCGCCCCGTTTGTGGTGAAACGAATCGGGGAATACGGTGCCAAAGAACTGATGACAACCGGCAAACGTTTCAAAGCACGGGAGGCCGAAAAATGGCACCTCGTCAATCAGGTGGTAACCGAAACAGAAATGGAAGAAGTCGTGGATAAATATATCAAAGAATTCATGAGCAGTGCACCCGGGGCGGTCAAAGCCACTAAAGAATTGATCAGGAAAGTGACGGAAGCCGGGGATATCAGCAAGGAGCTCATTGATTACACTGCCGAAAAAATTGCCGAATTACGCGCCGCGGAAGAAGGGCAGGAAGGAATGGCAGCATTCCTGGAAAAAAGAAAAGCCAATTGGGTAAAATCATCTGATCAATAACATTTGCGAGGTAACGATGACCAATAACAATTCTACATATAACCAAACCGACTTTTTGCTTTATACAGGCAAAAAGGATAATTTTAACTGATCGAAAAAGTGAATAAATAAACTATGCATAAAACCTTCAATAAAATACTTATCGCCAACCGTGGTGAAATTGCTGTGAGGATCATTCGTTCAGTCAAAGAACTGGGTATCCGGACTATAGCTGTTTACTCCGAAGTGGACAAAGGCGCCCTTCATGTAAAAAATGCCGACGAGGCCTATTGTCTGGGGCACAGCGAACTTTCCGAAACTTACCTGAATATCGAAAAGATCATAGCCGTGGCTAAAAAATCCGGTTGCGATGCCATACATCCGGGTTATGGTTTCCTCGCAGAAAATTCTTTGTTTGTTCAGGCGTGTAACGAAGCTGGCTTGGTATTCATTGGGCCACACGAACGTGCCATGAAACTGATGGGAAACAAAATTGAATCACGGAAATTTGTTGAAAAGCTTGGCATCCCCATGACCAAAGGCATCACCGGGACACCTGAAAAATTAGCGGAAAAGGCGGCATCTGTCGGATTTCCCGTCCTGGTAAAAGCAGCAGCAGGCGGTGGCGGGAAAGGCATGCGTATCGTCCGTGAAGCCGCTGAACTGGAAAACATCCTTGAAACCACTTCCCGCGAAGCGAAAAACTATTTCGGTGACGGGACCATCTACATTGAAAAATACATCGAAGAACCCCGCCATATTGAATTTCAGGTTCTTGGCGACAATCATGGAAATGTGGTGCACCTTTTTGAAAGGGAATGCACCATCCAGCGGCGTTATCAGAAGATCATCGAAGAATCGCCTTCGCCTACTCTCACACCGGAAATCCGGCAACAAATGGGTGAAGCAGCCGTCAGGATAGCCAAAGCCGTGAAATACAACAGCGCAGGAACCGTCGAATTTCTGGTGGACAAAAATTTGAACTATTATTTTCTTGAAATGAACACCCGTATTCAGGTTGAACATCCGGTCACGGAAATGATCACGGGTGTGGATCTTGTCAAAGAGCAAATACTGGTCGCCCGGGGAAATAAGTTAAGACTTAAGCAGGAAGACCTTGCTCAAAGCGGCCATGCAATCGAGTGCCGTATTTATGCCGAAGACCCGGCGAACGATTTCATGCCTTCACCGGGAAAAATGTCCTTGTATGAAGAACCCGCAGGTGAAAATATCAGGGTGGACAGCGGCATTGATTCGGCCACAGAAATTCACAGCTTTTTCGATCCCATGATCGCCAAGTTGATTGTTTGGGGAGAAAACCGTAGCATTGCTACCGAAAGAACTGTTATGGCTTTAAAAGACTTCACGATTCACGGCATTCAAACCAACATATCCTACCTGCTCGGTATCCTCCGTCATCCTGCTTTCAGGAAAAATCAATTGTCCACAAAGTTTTGCGACGAACACACAAAAGACATTGTCGAAAAGGTTGAGAATGAAAAAGAAGAAACAGGTATCAGATATCCCGTATTTGCTTATATCCTTCACAACCTGAATGCAAACCGGAATGAAAACGAAAACAACATCTGGAAAAGGATCGGCTATTGGCGTAACATTATGGAAATTCCGATCGAATCGAATGGAAATATATATTGGCTGAAGATCGAAAGGGCCAAAAACAACAGCTATGAATTCCTTTTCAATGATGAGCATTACGATTTACACCTTGAAGAAATCACCGGACACGATATCCGTTTTACCGTTGATGATCATTCGTTTAAAGCATTTGTTTCAACCGATGATAAATCAACCGGCTGGGTAAGCATGGAGGGTATGACCTGGCAGCTCGTCAGAAAGGATATTTTAAACAACAGCAGCGACTTTTCCGGAACAGGACAGGGTAATAATGAAAGCAATTTATTTGCACCTATGCCGGGAAAAGTGATTAAAATCAATGTGAAAGAAGGAGACAGGGTAAAACGCGGAACAATCCTGCTGGTTGTGGAAGCCATGAAAATGGAAAACAACATCACAGCCGAGTGTGAAGCGGTGGTTGAAAAGATCGTTGTCAGGGAAGGAGATATGGTTGACACTGATCTGCAACTTGTTTATCTTGAAAAAACCCTGGAAGAATAATTATAATTAAAACTTAAAATGAAATAAAAATGGATTTTGATTTAACGGAAGAACAACAATTGATAAGGGATACGGTGCGCGACTTCGCGGAACGTGAAATCAAACCCGTTGCCGGCGAACTGGACGAAAAAGGTGAATTTTCTTATGAACTAACGAGGAGGATGGGAGAGCTGGGGTTATTTGGTATGACATTACCCGAAAAATACGGAGGGCAGGGACTTGACACTTTGTCTTACATTATTGCCGTTGAAGAGATTGCCCGGGTTGACGGTTCGACGGCGGCAACGCTGGCTGCTCATAACTCACTGGGGATAAGTCCGATATTTGAATACGGCACAGAAGAACAAAAAATGAAATATCTTCCTCCGTTGTGCACTGGTGAAGCGCTGTGGAGCTTTGGGCTTACCGAGCCCGGAGCGGGTTCCGACTCCCGCGGGACGAAAACAACGGCTGTCCTCGATAAAGACGAATGGGTAATCAACGGCTCGAAAATTTTCATCACGAACGGTTCAACCGGTATCACGAAAGGATGTACCGTTCAGGCCGTATCGGGAAAAAAGGATGGAAAAAAACTATTTACAACCATCCTGATGGAAACCGGAACGCCGGGATTTACCCAAAAAACCATGCACGGCAAAATGATGTGGAGAGCTTCGAACACTTCTGAACTTTATTTTGACGATTGCCGCGTTCCGAAAACAAACCTGCTTGGGAAAATCGGGGAAGGTTCGCGCATCATGCTGCACACCCTGGATGGCGGACGCCTCTCCATTGCCGCCATGGGGCTCGGAAATGCCCAGGGAGCCTATGAAATGGCGCTGGCATATGCAAAGGAACGGAAACAGTTTGGCAAACCCATTTCCAAGTTTCAGATCAATGCTTTCAAGCTGGCAGACATGGCCTTAAAAATCGAACTGGCCCGCAACCTGCTTTACAAGGCGTGCTGGCTGAAGGACAGCGGTAAACCATACACCAAAGAGGCAGCCATGTCGAAATTGTATTGTTCGGAAATCGCCAAAGAAGTTTCCGACGAAGCCGTTCAAATCCACGGCGGCTACGGCCTGATGAAAGATTATGATGTGGAGCGTTTTTACCGTGATCAGCGGTTGCTGCAAATCGGCGAGGGGACATCCGAAATACAACGGCTTGTCATTTCAAGGTTAATCGGGTGTTAAGACAAGTCGGCCCGTGAAACCGGAATTTTGAGTAAATAACAAATTGCAGGAGAATAAATAAAAAGCTTATGAATTATGAATAAAGTAGTAAAAAATGCAAAAGAAGCGATAAAAGGCATGCGAGACGGGCAGACTTTTATGCTAGGCGGATTTGGTCTGTGTGGTATTCCTGAAAATACCATCAATGCCCTTGTAGAATCAGGGCTGACAAACTTAACCTGCATCTCGAACAATGCCGGAGTAGATGATTTCGGGTTGGGGTTGCTGTTGAAGAAACACCAGATCAAAAAAATGATCTCATCTTATGTGGGAGAAAACAAAGAGTTTGAGCGTCAGCTGTTGTCTGGCGAGCTTGAGGTGGACCTGGTTCCCCAGGGTACACTGGCCGAAAGGATCAGGGCCGGGGGAGCAGGAATCCCCGCTTTTTATGTACCGGCAGGTTATGGTACCGAAGTCGGGGAAGGAAAGGAATCCAGGGAGTTTAACGGGAAAATGTATTTGCTCGAATACGGGCTTACCGCCGATTTTGCCGTCGTAAAGGCATGGAAAGGCGACACCATGGGAAACCTGATCTACCGGGAAACAGCCAACAATTTCAATCAACCTATGGCGATGGCCGGTAAAATTACCATTGCCGAAGTTGAAATATTAGTCCCTGCCGGCGAGCTTAACCCCAATGAAATTCATACCCCCGGAATTTTTGTTCAACGGATATTCCAGGGAACGAATTACGAAAAGAGAATTGAGTTTGAAACCGTGCGTGAGTCATAATGTCGTGTAAGGACAAATTAAATTAATCAATTAAAAAAAGAAAAAATGAGTCTGGATAAAAACGGAATAGCAAAAAGAATAGCCCAGGAACTGAAAGACGGGTATTATGTAAACCTTGGTATCGGCATCCCAACGTTGGTTGCCAATTTTGTTCCCGAAAATATTGAGGTTATTTTACAGTCGGAAAACGGGTTGCTGGGCATAGGGCCTTTCCCTGAAAAAGGAAAAGCCGACCCCGACCTGATCAATGCAGGAAAACAAACGGTAACAACCATCCCCGGTTCTGCCTTTTTCGACTCTTCACTTAGCTTTGCAATGATTCGTGGGGGACACATTGACCTTACCGTATTGGGTGCATTTGAAGTCACCGATAAAGGGGACATCTCCTCATGGAAGATCCCCGGTAAAATGGTGAAAGGAATGGGAGGTGCCATGGATTTGGTAGCCGCAGCAAAAAATATTATCGTAGCCACAACCCATACCGACAGACATGGGAAACCGAAGCTGAAAACAAAGTGTGACCTCCCTTTAACAGGAATAAATTGCGTAAAAAAAATAGTGAGCGACCTGGCCGTAATAGATGTAACCGACAAAGGTTTTAAACTCGTAGAAAGAGCACCGGGTGTGAGCGTGGAAGAAATCCTTGAAAAAACCGGGGCGCCTGTCATCGTGGAAGGTGATATTCCGGAAATGAAATTGTAGAATTATCATAATGCAAGGATTGAAAGCGATCAAACCATTTCAATCATAAATTATATACGAAATGAATTCATGACTTAATATTTATTAGTTATTAACCTTTTAAATTTATTATTATGGATGCTTATCAATTTACAGCAACGGAATTAATTGTTATTCTGGCCATCACGGTCATTTTGATCGTGGCTGAATGGAAAGTTTATGAAAAAGCCGGAAAACCGGGATGGGCAGTTCTGATCCCTATTTACAACGTTCTTGTTTTGCTCGAAATCGTTGGGAAACCCTGGTGGTGGCTGCTGATCATGCTTTTTGTACCGGTGGTAAATGTCATTTTCGGAATCTGGATGCTCAACCTGTTGTCAAAAAGCTTCGGTTATAATGAAGGTTTCACACTCGGACTAATCTTCCTGCCGATTATCTTTTTCCCGATCCTCGGTTTCGGAAAGACAACATATCAGGGTCCGGCGGGAAAATAAACGCTGACTATCCGGAATAAATGGTAATGTTTTTTCCAGCCAGCAGTTTCATTTCATCAAACAATTGCCGGGGAGAAACTTCAAAGAAATTGATGCCCCGGTAACGAAATTTTTGATAAGCATCTTTTGAAATGTATTTATCAAAAAATGCGGGGATATTGCGATGAGCAATGTTAATATGCGGCACCAGGGTGTTCACTTCAATCGTATTGCCTTTCTCATCAATCACTTTGCATCTGTAAACTTCATCTTCAAGGGCTTTTAACGGAAATTTTTCTTTCATCACATCTTCTACCACATGAACAAATGAAAGACTGACGACCCTTTCCCCCAGCCCGATGATTTTTGAGTCGTATTCCATCATCTTGAAAAGAGGACTTTTTATGCCGTTCGGGTAAACATCAAGATGATGTTCACGGGTAAGCTCCTTTGCCAGCCTCCCAATGGCAACAACGGAAGCTGTGGGATGCAGGCTCCGTACCGCTCCCGGATATCGCCTGGCCAGTTCAGGCAACAACCCCATCATGGTTACGGACCTTTCCACATCAAAAACAGCATTTTCCCGCCTCAGGTAATCGGCAGCACGACCCGGAAAATGCCAGCAGGGAAAAAGCAAGGTCCCGCTTTCTCCGACGGCATCCTGTAAAAGGTTTAACAGCGTCAAAGGAGAAAAAGCAAGATTGAGTTTGTCAACAGAACTGTGAATGTAAACAACCATTCCCTGGTTAATGCCCAACTTTTTCGTCAGTATTTCGCTGAAATTTTGTTCGGTCAGTTTCGGATATCTGACATGCTGGTATTTCCGGTACATTCTGCGCAAGAACACAAAAGTATCTTCCGGCAGGATTTTATATAAATGGTCTGATAAAGTCATTTGTTTTCAAAAACATCTTTAAAAGTAACAAATGAAAGCATGTTGCCATACTTTTCTCTTGCTTTTTTCACAAACGATGATAAAAGATGGTAATGATAACTATCCATTGATTTGGGATGACCGATCAAACTCAACATCATTTCATCATGCTTTATGTACTTTTTCACGTTATAGTCCAGTATTTTCATCATGTATTCAGGTGAATAGGTATGATTGTCAACGGTAAGCATGCGGCTCGACAGCAACTGCTTTATTTTTTCTTTTTTACTAACGCCTGATGTTGTATGTATTATCTTTCCCCGATTCTCCACAGCCCGGCTCTGGTATTTTCTCAATTTGAATGAAGTGGGCATTTCAAACAATCCTTTGGGTTTCCCGGCTATCGGTATTTCAAAGATTCCCTCTTTATCATTACCGGGTTGTGACAGGTCACCATTAAACGGTAAATACCAGTTCGGCAGTCCGGGAACACGGCGATAATCAACCAGGGAGTTATCGGAAACATAATAATAGCCCCGGCAAATGGAACTGTCGAACCGGATACCGTTCTTGTATAAAGCATGCAGTATCCGGGACGTTTCAGGAGCAAGTGCATATCCTCCTGCCCGGAAGGCAATGCATTTGTATTCTCTGAAAACCGCTTTTCCGATTTTATTCAGCCCGGTAGTGCCTGTTTCAATAATCCCTTCAATATTTAACGGATAAGGATCCTTTGCGAAAGAAGCAAGCGTGTATTTCCCGGAAGGATTAAACCGACCATTTTTAAAGGAGGAACCTAACCAGTGCGGATGCAGATGAAGCTGTACATCATGACCTGCCTTCAGGATTTGCTTTAACTGTTTTTCAAAAGGTTCCGAATAACTCTTTATTCCCCACTCTTTGAATTTTATAAAACTCAAAATATCCGTAAAAAACA
>JAADID010000167.1 GCA_013151505.1 Chlorobiota bacterium
GATCTCGGTGTTGCTGCCGGTTACCGTATTGAAAACCAGGATGCTGTTATCGAGCGCTTTAAGCATAGGCGGTTCTTTTTTATCCTTGTTTTCTTTTGTTTTTTCAGGAAGCCTGTCCTTTAGTTTTTTTGTAAAATTCCTGAAGATTTTGGCTATTAAACCACTGCCTTTGGATTTTTTCGGCTTGCCATCTGTCAGGGTAAGCAACTGATTTGAGAGTGCGTAATCCGGTTCATAAAACGGAGGTGACACAACCGGATGAAGTCCGGTAACATTGAAACTGCGATCAGGAAGCCAGGCCATTGCAGGCTGTCTTTCTTGTGGAACAGGAGATTCCAGGATTTCGTTTATCTGTATATGAATTATCGGAGGTTTGATCTGTAAACCGGGAAAATGATTCCATACCAGCGGTGCGGATATGTTTTTCGATTCGAGTTTATTGACCAGTTCAATATTTTGTTTTTGTATCAGCGTTTCACGTTTTAACAGTCCGTTTACAGCCAGGAAAAAGAGGATTACTGCAGCCGCAGCCGAGGCCCACCAGTAAATAGCAATTTTGCGTCCCCTTTTTAATTGATCCTTTCCGGAATAGACCACATCGTTGTTTATCTTTATAATAAGCTGACCGTGGAGTTCAAATTCCTTTTTAAGTTGTGGATTCTTTTCAATAAAGGCAAGTGTTTCTTTCTTTTGCCCGGACGTCAGGTCGTTTTCGTACCAGCCGATAAAGAATTTTTCGTAATTGTTTTCATTTATTTCACCAGCCGGGATAATTTGTGGTTTTTTCAAATGGCTTTTTTGTTCAAACCGCAGTTCTTCAGGCTGAAGCGTAACAGGCTCAAAACTTTCGAACTCTTCTTTCAGGTCGGGGTTCTCCTCAAAGAAAGCCAGCAGTTCATCCACCTGTCCGGCAGTCAGCCTGCCATCCAGGTAATCAATGATCCATATTTCGTAATTGTCTCTGGTGACTTTCATTTTAAACCACAAATTCAGGGTTGACAAGATATTTTTTCAAAAACAGGCGTGCCCTGTAGATATACACTTTGACCTGCGATTCCGAGAGTCCGGTTATTTCGCCGATCTCCCGGTAAGAGTATCCTTCATAGTCGCGCAACAATACTACCGAACGCTGCATTTCCGGCAAAAGTTCCACAGCCCGGTTAAGCACTTCTTTCGCATCCGAATACTGGTCATAAGTCAGCGGAGTTTGGTGTTTCTGTTCTTCGAGGGAGTTTACCCTTTCGTTTTTCCTGATATGGTCTATCATGGCATGGTAAGCCGTCGAAAAAAGATAGGATTTCCCCTTTTTAAAATTTACCTCTTTCCTTTTGACCCACAGTCGCATGAACGATTCCTGCACAAGGTCTCGCGCCAACTCGCTGTCGCGGCAGTTTTTCAACAAAAAGCGATAAACCCCGTCCGCAAATTCATCCACACAAATATTGTACTCCTCTGTGCTCATTCAATGGTAAAGATAACTGCTTATGTAATGAGTGACGTATGAAAGGTTGGATTTGTTACACGGGTGAAAGAAAAAGATAAAATGAGGGGAATACTGGAATAGTGGAATACTGTCTTGTCCTGAAATAGGTTTACAAAAAAGCAGGCAGGTTTTTAGTATGCTGAACAAAGGGTAATTACGGCCCGACAAACCCTTCAAAACCCTAATCGTTCAACTTCAGCACAACGAGAAATGCTTTTTGGGGGACTTCCACATTACCTACTTTGCGCATTCGTTTTTTGCCTTTTTTCTGTTTTTCAAGTAGTTTACGTTTCCTTGTAATGTCGCCGCCATAACATTTGGCTGTTACGTCTTTGCGGACGGCTTTCACCGTTTCTCGGGCAATAATCTTTGCCCCGATGGCGGCCTGAATGGCGATGTCGAATTGCTGGCGGGGGATCAGCTCTTTCAGTTTCACGCACATTTTCCGGCCGAACTCATAAGCATTGTCCTGATGCAATAAAGTGGACAGGGCGTCAACCGATTCGCCGTTCAGCAGAATATCAAGTTTGATAAGTTTGGCAGGACGATAACCGGCGATATGGTAGTCAAACGAAGCATAACCTTTTGAAATGCTTTTCAGCTTGTCGTAAAAATCGAAGACAATTTCTCCCAGGGGCATATCAACAGTAAGTTCCACACGGCTGGTGGTCAGGTAAACCTGGTTTTTGAGTTCTCCCCGTTTATCAAGGCACAGTTTGATGATGGGGCCGATGTATTCGCTGCGTGTAATGATCTGGGCCTTGATATAAGGTTCCTCGATGTGGTCAATGTATTTTTGCTCAGGCAGCCCCGATGGATTATGGACTTCAATGATCTCGCCTTTGTTTGTTATCACCCGGTAGGAAACGTTGGGAACCGTAGTGATCACGTTCATGTCAAATTCCCGGTCAAGCCGTTCCTGGATAATCTCCATGTGAAGCAGCCCGAGAAATCCGCAGCGGAAGCCAAAGCCGAGCGCTGCAGAGGATTCCGGTTCCCAGGTCAGGGAAGCGTCGTTCAGTTGCAATTTCTCCATCGAGGCGCGCAGTTCTTCGTAATCATCCGGGTCAATGGGATAAATGCCGGCAAATACCATGGGCTTGACGTCCTCAAATCCCGATATGGCTTCGTCACAGGGATTACTAATATGGGTTACCGTGTCACCCACTTTAACTTCCCTCGCTGTTTTGATCCCTGATATAATGTAGCCAACGTCTCCGGTTGAGAGTTTTTCACGAGGTTCCTGTTTGAGGCGTAGCACACCGATTTCGTTGACCTCATATTCTTTCCCGGTATTCACGAACTTAACCAGGTCTCCTTTCCTGATCTCGCCGTTGAATATTCTGAAATAAACAATGATACCGCGAAACGAATTAAATACCGAATCGAATATCAGGGCCTGTAAAGGAGCATTGGGATCGCCTTTGGGAGGGGGCACATTTTTGATAATGGATTCAAGAATTTTATCCACACCGTAGCCCGTTTTACCGCTGGCTTCTATGATGTCTTCGTAATCACAACCCAGCATATCCACAATCTGGTCTTTCACTTCCTCGGGCATGGCATTGTCCAGGTCCATTTTGTTTAAAACGGGAATGATTTCAAGGTCGTGTTCGATGGCGAGGTAAAGGTTTGAAATGGTTTGTGCCTGAATGCCCTGGGTGGCATCAACGACCAGTAAAGCGCCTTCGCAGGCGGCAATTGAACGCGATACTTCATAGCTGAAGTCCACATGCCCGGGAGTGTCAATGAGATTTAATACATACTCCGTACCTTCGTGTTTGTAATCCATCTGGATCGCATGGCTTTTGATGGTGATTCCCTTTTCGCGTTCCAGGTCCATATCGTCCAGCACCTGTTCTTTGAGATCTCTGTCGGTAACGGTATCGGTAAATTCCAGGAGCCGGTCGGCTAAAGTGCTTTTACCGTGATCAATATGGGCAATTATACAGAAGTTGCGGATGTTCTTCATAGGGTGCAAAAGTACGATATATTTCGGATAATTACGGGGCGCGGGTTGCGGGGTTGACCAACTTGTAAACCTTAGATTGTAAACTTTAAACCGTTTCCCGGATCAGCTTATTCAGCTTCTCTGTGGCTGCGGCCCAGTCGTAATTGGTTTTGACAAACTTATGGCCGTTTTCGGCGATTTTTTCGTAAAACAGATCATCATTGAGTAACCGCAAAATCTGACCCGCCAGTTCCCCGGCTGTTTTTCCCAGCAATATTTCCTCTCCGTCTTTGGCCTGTAAAGCATCGTTGGCAAGGGGTGTGGTTATGGACGGGATTTTCATTGACATGGCTTCCAGTAATTTGTTTTGCAAGCCTGTCCCGATCCGCATGGGTGCGATGAATATTTTTGCTGAAGCATAGGCATCACGAATGTCATCCAGCCATCCGGTTACGACAATTTTATTGGAATGAAGCGCCTTTACTTTCCGGTCGGGAGTGGCCCCCGCGAGCAACAGGCGCGTATCAGGCCTGATCTTCCAAACTTCAGGCATGATTTCATGAGTCAGGAATTCTGCCGCATCAACGTTTGGCGGGTAGCCCATGTTCCCTGTAAAGACGAGGTCAAAAGTCCGGGTCTCTTCGCGCGGTTTAAAATACTGATGATCCACGCCGTTGGGGATGATCGTGATTTCCTCCTTTTTTTTGTGTGGGATCAGGTCACGGTCAGGTTTTGAGATGATGGTTTTGTGGTCGAAATAATCGAATATTTTGTTCTCGTATTCTTTCAGCCGCAGGTATTCTACTTTCAGGATTTGTTTCATAGGGAAGGATGACCTTTCCATCCTTCGTTTGGCTCCGTACGAAAAGACATCCTGGTAATCGAGGGTTTTGGGAACAGGAATATTTTTAATATACTCGGCTGTACGTACCAGTTGACAGTACAGGTGATCGGGTTTGTAATACTTGATCAGGTTTTTTATTCTTCTGGCTGCTTTGCGGTTGTAAAAATAACCGGTTTGCAACGGACGGTTGCCGAAAAAAGCGAGTATGGTATTCCAAATCCTTCCGGGCAAAGGAATATCTATAAAATTAACGGAACGACAATAAGGTTGCAATGAGCTGAATGCTTTTTGTTTGTCCAGCTTCTTCACCGGATTCAGTGCGCAAAGGATGATCTCATTGGATTTGGAAAGTTCTTTGACCTGGTTAAATGCCCTGAGCTTATCTCCTTTTTCAAGGGGGTAAGGCACACGCGGAAGTAACACAAAAATCCTCATTTATCCGTTATTGAATTTGCAGGGCAAAAATCACAAAATCTCCCGATAAAAGGCAAGCAATTGCAGGATAATTTTTTCGATATCGTGATCCTGCTTCACAAGTTCAAGTGCATTGCGTCCCATTTCCGTTGCTTTTTCGGGATTGTTATAAAGGTATTCAATGGCTTTGGCAAATTCTTCAGGCGTATCGGCGATCATGATATTTTTATTGTTTGTATAGTTGATGCCTTCCGCCCCGACGGATGTGGAAACCACGGCTTTTGAATGCGACATGCTTTCAATGATCTTGACCCGGATGCCGCTTCCCGAAAGCAGGGGAGCAATGGAAATGGTTTTTGTGCGGATAAACTCCCCGGCATCGGGGACTTCACCTTCAACAATTACATTTTCAAGGTCAAGTTGGGATAACCATCCGGGCATCATTCTTCCCGCCAGATAAAGTTTTATTCCCGGCAATCTTTCATGAACCAAAGGCCAGACTTCATCCAAAAACCAGCGTATTCCCTCTTCATTGGGCATCCAGTTCATAGCTCCGATATGAAACAGGGCATTTTCTGTTTTTACAGGCTTTTTTTGTTCTGTTTTACCAATTTCAATACCAAAAGATACAGGATGGACAGGTGTCTGGGTTACCGATGAAAAAAATTCAGCATCTTTTCTGGTAATGGGGACAATGCCGTCGTAACGGTCTAAAATACTGTATTCGTAAATTTTCAATGTTTCGGCCAGGTGTTTGAGATACAGTTTTTTTAAGGGGTTTTTTTCGGTTTCAGCCAGGCGCAGCCAGATCAGGTGTTCAATGTTATGTGCACGAAGGATGATCCTGGCATTCGAGTGTTCACGAATGGTTTCGATATAAGGCGACATATACAGCAGTTCGATCTGAATGATATCGAAATCCGTACTTTTCAAAACACTGATTAGCTTTCGTTCAAAGTCTTTTGATTTAAAACGTTCGACGTGGTACGAGCGGGCAGTAAATAGATTCAAGAAAGCGGGAACCGGTTTTATTGAAAGGTCAACATAAGAGAGTTCAATACCGGTTTTACGCCGGTAGTCCCCGGGGATTGTTTCCGGGTTGACCGAATATTTGTTTGTATTCAGCGCCAGCACTTTCACCTGCTGACCGGCACGGATAAGGCCTTCAATCAGGTTGTTCATGGCCATGGGGCCGCCTTCCAGCGCCGGCCAGGGTGATTTGTTGCAGATCACCAGGATGTTCAGATTATTTTTCTTGCTCGGTTTGATCTTTTTTCGGTTTTTTTATCAGGCGTTTGACAATGGCAAATTTATCAAAGAATTTTTTCCAGCTTTCATAATCAAGCAAAGGCGCATCCGTAGTGGCTTTGTAAGTGAGGAAAAATCCCAGCGGCATGATGACAAAAGTGGACATCCACATTCCCAGGATGATATTCCATTCGCCGGTTTTTGCCGCCTTTTCCCCCGAAATGGAGATGATATAATACAGTACGAAAAACAAAACCGAAACCACAACCGGAAAACCCAGTCCTCCTTTGCGTATGATGGCTCCCAGGGGTGCGCCGATAAAGAAGAAGATAAGGCAGGCCACTGACAGGGTGAATTTCTGGTGCCAGACCACCTCGTGCCGGATGATTGTTTCTTCTTTTCTGCTCAATTCATCTTTGTAAAAAATGATATTGTCCTTTGTATTTCTTGCCTGTTTGAGAGCCGTTTCAATGATTTGGGCCTGCATGTCATGATTAAAGTTATTGAGTAAGGGCCAGGTAAGTTTGTACGGGGCAATTGTGTCAGCAACAGCAGTATCCGTAACCGTTTTTTGTTTCTTGCCGCCAGCCAGGCTGTCAACTGTCGTCAGCAAAGGATACTGGATCAGGAATTTTTTTTTAAAGTAGTTTAATCTCTTTTCGCGAAGTTTGCTCAACGAGTCAATGGAATGATTTAACTGCCTGATATTCTGCATAGAATAATGAGATTTGAACAAATCTTCATTGGTCCGGCTCAACTGGAACTGAGTCAGGTCAAAAGTGCGGATAAACTTTTTGAAATGAAGAATCTCAAAAGGCCGGGTAACCCTGTAATTTCTCTGATCGGTAATTTCGGAATACCGGCTTCCGTCGAACAGGGTAAATATAACTTTGGTTTGATCGGGTGAAAGTTCAACGATCCCTTTTTTTGCGGTAACTACCTTTGTGTTACCCTGGTGTGAAGTGTGGTCATAGATCTTTACATTGTAAATGGTTTTGTTGTCTTTGGCTTTTTTACCTATGTAAATCACGAAATTATCAAGGCCGTAATTAAAAATTCCTTCGTTCAGATTGAATGCCAGTTTTTTTTGTCTGACATCATAAAGCAATGCCCCGAATTTCAAGTTGGCAACAGGCAAAACATAATTGGAAAACAAAAAAGCGCCAATGGAAAGAAAAACAGACAAAACGATCAGGGGTCTCATGGCTTTTCGAAGAGAGATGCCGGCAGCCTTTATGGCTACCAGCTCGTAGCTTTCCCCCATGTTCCCGAATGTCATCAAAGAGGAAAGAAGAATCGCCAGTGGCAGGGCAAGGGGAACAAAGGTGGAAGATGCGTAAAACATCAGTCGTGCAATGATGTGCCACTCCAGGCCTTTCCCAACCAGGTCATCGAGGTATTTCCATAAAAACTGCATCAGCAGCACGAAAAGCGCTACAAAAAAAGTAAATACAAAAGGCCCCAGGAAAGACCTTAACATGTATTTGTAGAGTTTTTTCAATATATGCGGGATTATATTCTATGCAAAGATATTGAAACAGGAATAATGATAACGTCAAACAGGTGATGTTGGTATATGAGTTTACAAGCATTCCTGTCCGAAAGGTCAGATGAAAATTAAAGTACCGTATGACAATTGTAAGATTACGTTGTAATACGGGATGTTCAGGCCGGTGTGATCGTTTCTGCCAGGAGTAACGACCGGGATAGGATATTTTTAAATAAGAAATGTAAAAAGTGAATCTCCATCTGACGGAATCAGGGATTGGAAGATGACTTTTTGAGTTTTTCGGGCATCATTTGATTTAGCCTCAGTATTGTAGCTATTACAGGGATTTAAAATAAAAAAGCCAACCGATGTAAATTTTTTATTAGAATTATGTACTTTTACTTGTTCATAAGGATTATTCAACCAAATGTTTAATTAAATCTTACTACCATGAAAAACATTTTACTTTTTGTTTTGGCATTAGGGGTGGCTTATGGCGCCTATGCTCAGAAAGCTTACAGATCCGTGAGTACTCATTTGCCGAAGAATGAGGTGCTTATGGAGCCGCCGGCCAGCGCCGTTTCCCCGGTAGTTGGTCAGGAAACTGATGACAGTTTCACAACCACCCAAAATGGAAGGGATGCCACTTTCATTAAAATCGGAAGCGCCGGCAATGCTTACGGTTTTTACAGCAACCCCAGGACTTATATCTGGGCCGATCCAACCATCAACAGTGTTGTGTTTACACACAGGATGCTCGGGGGTACCGAGCTTCAGGGTAACAGCCGGATTTCCTATGATGTTTCAACCGACAGAGGAAACACATGGACTACCGACATACAGGTTTATACCCCTTTGGGAGAAGGTTCTCCTTATCCGCAGGCGGCAGGCAGGTATCCGCAGGGAGGAATTATTAACCCTGAAGGCAATACTGATCCGGCCAATGCTTTTTATTCCTATTTCATTTGTACCCTTGATAATTCAAACGGAATATGGGGAGGTTACGCTTATGGTGTAAATCCGCTTACGGAAACAGACCCTGCCAATCCGACCCAGACCAACCTGACAACAGAGAATGGTTATTACAGGTTGATTCCGGACGCTTTTCACATTACCCCGCAAGCTGTTGCATGGTATGCTGACGGAAATT
>JAADID010000284.1 GCA_013151505.1 Chlorobiota bacterium
GATGATTTTTTGCTCGGATCGAAATGGATACAGGGTAATGTGGAAGCGGATACTTCGGACCCGATGGGTGCGGTTGTGGATGCTTACCTGAATAAAAGTACTTTTTCATCTACTGTTTATGATGTGGACAATCCGAAAGAAGTCCGCATGACACAGTTGTTCAAAGAAAGCAAAGCGGACGGGATAATATTTGCCGCCCCCAGCTTTTGCGATCCTGCCTTGCTCGATCATCCGATTCTTCAGTCATCATGCCATAAAAACGATATTCGTTATGTCAGCTTTTTATTCAGTGAAAATACCGGTCAGTTTAAAGTAATCAAGGAACAGGTTGGCACATTTTCCGACTCAATTAAGTTGTGGGAAGGGGAAATGGCCGGTCTTAAATAGTCAAAGGTTTATGTCTTCAAAAGTTGTTAAAGAAAAAAGTATGATCATCCAGAAAGAGATGATCGCCAATCATTTCAGGGAGTTAAGCACCGCGAAAGAAACGGGAAAAAAAGTTGTTTACACTTTTGTGCCGGGAAATATTTCAGAGCTTATCCTCGCTTTTGGTATGCTGCCGGTATATCCCGAAATAAACGCTTTGCAGTCGGGGATGCGAAAGAAATCGGACAAATTTATTCAGGATGCTGAAAAATTAGGTCATTCCGAAGATGTGTGTACTTATGTGAAATGCGATATCGGTATGATGATCAACGGCAACATCGGGCCCACAGGCGAAAAAATCCCGCCACCGGACCTTTTGCTGCTGAGCTATACCGGGTGCTTCACTTTTATGAAATGGTTCGAAAACCTGAAAAGGCTTTATCCCGGTGTTCCTGTGGCCATGCTTCACACTCCTTATCAGGAAGATAAAAAAATCACCCCTGAAATGACCCGATACATGGTGAAACAGTTGAAAGAAGAGGTGATCCCGAAAATGGAACAGGTATCGGGTGTGAAATACGATGAAGAAAAATTAAAGAGTATCCTGCGGAACTCATCCAAAGTGGAAGATGCCATTTTGCGGATTTTTGATACGACCAAAAACGTCCCCTCGCCCATAGATGCCTACTTTGCAGGCGTGTATTACATTGGCCCCATCAACAGCGGATTCAGGGGAACTGCGGATGCCGTTAATTATTACGAAGAGTTATACAGCGAAATAATGGAAAGGGTGAGGCTCGGCCTGGGCCCCATTACACCGGAAGGGGAAATGGAAAATGAAAGATTCAGGCTGGTCGTTGAAGGGCCTCCCAACTGGACACATTTCAGGGAATTCTGGAAACTGTTTTATGATTTCGGGGCGGTCATCGTTGCTTCATCCTATACAAAGGTGGGCGGCGTTTACGACATGGGGTTCCGCGTTGACCCCGACAGGCCGCTCGAGAGCCTTGCCGATTATTGCATGAATTGTTATACCAATTTAAACCTTGAACAACGTATTGACCTGCTTTCACAATGTATTACCGATTATAAAGCCGATGGATTCCTGGTTAACTCAATCAAAAGCTGCAACTCTTTTTCTGCAGGACAACTGATGATCATGAAAGAACTCGAAAGAAAACTTGAAATTCCTGTCGGGCTTATCGAATCAGACTTAGTTGACCCCAGGTATTTTTCCTATTCAAATATAAAAAACAGGTTGGAATCGTTTTTTCAGATGCTCGATCAACGAAAAATAATCCTGAAATATTAAAGATGTTATGTTAATTTAATTAAGTATGAAAAAATATTTTTTGGGAATTGACCTCGGATCAACAACCTCAAAAGCGGTCATTATTGACCAAAAGGATAACATAATCGGTAAAGGGATTACCAATACCCGGGCCAACTACATTGTCGCCACCGAAATCGCACGGCTCGAAGCCTTGTACGACGCCCGTTTTACTATCTTAAAACAAAAGCTGAAAGCAGAAATTGAGACGAAATACGAATATGCGAAATACATTGCAGATGTGGAATCTGCTTTTAAATATTTACAATTTAAAAGGCGGCTCGATAAGCTGAACATGCAGTTTATTGAAACGATCAACACGACATTTAGTGGAGAAAAACGCGATAAGATACTGGGGTTTGTTGAGGGGATCGTTGAAAAGATCGAACCGGTGATCAAGCATAGTTATCTGTACTCGGGTATCGGGACAAAGAACCAGTTTTTTCGCGACATAGTCAGCGAGCACTATAACAAGGAAGTTGCAAAATCAGACAAAGAGTATTTCGACTCGCTTATCCTGGTTTATGACAAAAGCATTACCCCGGTTGAAAATGAGTTAACGGAATATGATTTTAAAGAGCTTATTTATGAATCGCTCGAATTGTTGAACGGAAAATATGAAAACATCGAAGAAACCTACTCGGAAAACCCGGCCGTTGATTTTGATGTTGAGCTCAACTTGCTGAAAGGCAATTACAAAAAATTACATGATTCCATCAAAGAACATATTTCATTCATCGCCAACCTGGACATTCATATAGACAATATGGTCGGAACAGGTTACGGCAGGGCGCTGCTTCCTTTCCCGGAAAAATCCATTAAGTCTGAAATTCTGTGCCATGCTTTCGGGGCGCATGCCTTTTTCCCGAACACCCGGACTGTCCTGGATATTGGCGGACAGGATACCAAAGCCATCCAGGTTGACAGTCATGGGCTCGTCACCAGTTTTCACATGAATGACCGTTGTGCGGCAGGATGTGGAAGGTATTTGGGTTACATTGCCGATGAATTCAGCATTTCGCTTAATGAATTGGGGCCGCTGGCGATGGAAGCTGAACATGAAGTGAATATTTGTTCTACCTGTACAGTTTTTGCCGGCGCCGAAATCAGGGAATTGCTTAACGTAGGCCAGCAACGGTCTGACATCCTGGCCGGGCTTCATAAAGCCATTGTGATGAGGGCCATGTCGTTGCTGGCACGTTCGGGCGGGGTAAGAAATGAATTTACATTTACCGGCGGAGTGGCCCGGAATCAGGCAGTCATCAAATATGTTACCGAACTGGTTCGTAAAAATTACGGAGACGACCTCACCATCAACATCCATACCGATTCGATTTTCATGGGTGCAATGGGGGCCGCCATGTTCGCATTGAGAAGTGGTAATTAATCAGAAGGAATAATAGTTAAAACATTATGGATAATTCGATTTTAACAGTAGGGGTTGATATTGGCAGCAGCAGCATCAAGATGATTCTGATGGAATCTGACTCCGGGATCGTGATAGTGGATAAGATTCATGAAAAATTGAGAAAACGTAATCCCGAACTTGTAGTAAACCAGTTAATTGAATACGTGCTGGACAAACACGGGCTCAAATATGAAGATATTGCCTATCTCGCTTCGACGGGGGAGGGTGAAAGCCTGAAACGCAAACGGGGTCATTTTTACAGCATGACCACACATGCCAAGGGAGGAATATTTCAGAACCCGGGGGCAAAAACCGTCGTGGACATGGGTGCCCTTTTTGTCAGAGCGATCAAAGTGAATGAACAGGGAAAAGTGATGGACTATAAAATGACCGGACAATGTGCTTCGGGCAGCGGTCAGTTTGTCGAAAACATCTCCCGCTATCTGGGCCTTGCCGTCGAAGAGGTCGGAGAAACTTCACTGCGGTCAACCAAACCGGAGATGCCTTCGGGAATATGTGCCGTCCTTGCCGAAACAGACGTGATCAACATGGTCTCCAGGGGAATATCAACACCCGACATTATCAAAGGGATCCATCTTTCGGTAGCTCAAAAGGTCATCAAATTACTCACCTCCCTCAAAGCCGAATCCCCTGTTGCCCTCACAGGCGGAATGGCCATGAACAAGGGAATGGTCCAGGCAGTTACCGAGCTGGCCGACAAAGGGAATTTAGGGTTGGAAATCATAACCCATCCCGATGCCATTTACGCCGGTGCCCTCGGTGCAGCCATCTGGGCAGGGTTCAGGCACCGTAAATTAGAAGCAGCAATGGAAAAACAACTTAAATCAACCTGAATAAATACAGTTTAACATGAGTGATAATAATCTTGATGCTTTGTTCAAACCCTCATCCGTAGCCTTGATCGGCGCTTCATCAAAAGAATTATCAATAGGTAATGTCATTATTAAAAACCTTCTTCACTATGGCTTCAAAGGCCCTGTTTACCCCATCAATCCCAAAGTTGATGAGATCAGGGGACTGAAAGCATATCCTTCGATTCTAAATGTCCCCGGCCCGGTGGATCTTGTTCACATTGTCATACCCCCTCCGTTCGTCCCCGAACAGGTTGAGAATTGCGGTAAAAAAGGCGTAAAAGCAATTATTATCAATACAGCCGGCTTTAAGGAAATGGGCGCCGAAGGCCAGGCACTGGAGGATGATTTCCTGGCAAGAGCCAAAAAATACGGCATCCGGATTTTCGGACCCAACTGCCAGGGAGCCATCAATTCCGACCCGGATATCAGGTCCTATTGCAATTTTACCTTTACCTATCCGAAACCGGGATACATTTCGGTCGTGGCCCAAAGCGGGGGTGTCGGCGCGGTGATCATGCAGGCCCTTTATGATATGGATATCGGATTGCGAATGTATTCATCCAACGGCAATGCATCCGATGTTTCAATTCCCGAGATCATTCGCTATTACGGAAATGATGAACAGACAAGGGTTATCGTGCTTTACGTGGAGAGTTTGTCCGATCCCAGACTATTTATGGAAATTGCACGGGAAGTGACGGCCAAAAAACCGATCCTGGCCATGACGGCGGGAACGACTGACAAAGGGGCCGAGGCTTCCCGTTCGCACATCGGCGGGCTGGCCGGAAGCATTTCGATGGAAGTGGTTTTTAAAAAAACAGGTATCTTATTCTTTTCAAATCAGGAAGACCTGTGCAATGCCGCCGAAGCCTTTGCCCATCAGCCGATACCCAAAGGAAACAAAGTGGGGATCATTACCAATACCGGCGGGCCATCGGTCATTGCCATTGATGAACTGGTAAGAAACGGCCTTGACATTCCCCCGTTATCCGAAAAGGCGAAAGCCGAACTGAAAGAAACCATGTTTGAATCGGCTTCCATTGCCAATCCGCTGGATGTGGTGGCTACGGCAGGCGCTCCACAGTTCAGAAGCGCCTTTGAAGTGATGATGAACGAAAAGGATGTGGACAGTATCTACGTCAACTTTGTTACCCCGCCGTTTGTTGACAACGAGAGCGTCGCCCGTGAATTTGTTGCAGCGGCAAAGAAATATGACAAACCCATCGTGTGCAATTACATGACGGATAAAAAGAAATGGGAAGGCACTACAAGAATACTTAAGGAGGGATCAATACCGTGCTTTGATTTTGCCGAAACGGCGGCCAAAGCGCTTGCTTCGCTGGTGCGGTATCAAAAAATACGGTCAGCGCCCAAAGGAAGCGTTCCGCAATTTACGGATATTGATTCCGGGAAAGTGAAAAATATTATTGAGCGGGCGAAAACGGGTAACAAACCCATGCTCTCCGCCGCGGAGGTCTATACTACCCTTGAAAGCTACCGGATCCCGGTGCCGGGCTGGGCAGTGGTTCACTCTGCCGGTGAAGCGGTTAAGGAAGCTTCCAAACTGGGCTATCCGCTTGTTGTAAAAGCCGATTCCGAAAAGATCATTCACAAAAGTGATGTCGGCGGGGTTGTACTTAATATTTCATCCGATGAGGAATTGAAAGCCACGATCGCAAAAATGGAAAATAATTTCCAGGTTGATGACCTGAAGTTTTTCATTCAACAGCAAAAACCCAAAGGACAGGAATTGATTGTCGGAGCGAAAAAAGAAGAAGGGCTGGGACACCTGATCATGTTCGGACTTGGCGGAGTGTTTGTTGAGGTTTTCAGGGATGTGGTCTTTAATATTGCACCTTTGACAGACAAAGAGGCCGAAGCCATGCCCGGTTCCATCAAGGCGTCTGTTTTACTCGACGGTTTCAGGGGGCAAAAAGGGGTTGACAAGGCAAAACTCGTTGACATCATTCTCCGCTTGTCCCGGTTGGTCACCGATAATCCTGACATAAAGGAATTTGATATTAATCCGGTACTGGCAACTTCCGAAGGGGTTTATGCAGTGGATGCCAGAATAATTTTATGAGAATGTAAAAGACATTAAATAAAGCTTGAAACATGGATAAAAAAAAGTATTCAATCGGCATCATTGGTTTAGGGCCTATCGGGCAGACTCTGGCCCTTCATTTTAAAGAAGCGGGCTGTGAAGTTGCAATCACCGACCTGGACCGCGAAAAATTAAACCTTATCCGCAGCAAAGGGGTGGAACTGGTGGGCAAAATCGAGAAGAAAACCTATTTCAAACACGTCTTCTATTCCATCGAAGAGATGCTGGAACACAATTTTGAAATACTGATCAGTGCGGTAAAAGACTATCATGTGGACAATATTCTCAACCAGATCGAGCAAAACAGATCAAAGGATTTATACCTCATGAGCGCGCAAAACGGTATTGATATCAGCACAAAATACATCAGCCATTTTCCCAAATCCATGATCCTGCGGATGGTCATAAATTTTGCAGGTAACCTGCAGGCACCCAATGTCGTGGGGATTAACTTCTTTAACCCGCCCAATTTTATCGGCTCGGTAGATGATTCCATTCCTGAAATGGCACAGTGGGTGGCCGACACGCTCAACAGTGTAGACATGGAAACCCGGCATGTTGATTCTTTTAAAATTGCCGACAAAATATGGGAGAAAACCATACTGAACGCTGCTTTGAGTCCCCTTTGCGCCATCTCGCGACTCACCATGAAAGAGGCCATGGACAACCCCGATACCCTCGAAATAGTGGAGCAGATACTTTACGAAGCCGTAGCGGTTGCCAGGGCCGAAGAGATCAAGTTGCCGGACAACTTTATCAAGCTGGCTATCCGCTATCTGAGCAGCGCCGGAAACCACATGCCTTCGCTGGCCGTTGACCTGATGAACAAAAGCGAAACCGAAATAGATTACATGAACGGTAAAATAGTGGACTACGGCCGCAAACACTATATTCGCACACCGCTGAACCTTACCCTCACCAACCTTGTGAAAGCCATTGGCCGGAAAAACGGAGTAGGTATTCCGGAAGGCGCTTCCTGAATTAAAGTTGATGAATGAAATAAAAAAATAAAAACCATGAATGAAAAAATGTACGCCTGGAAAATGACCCGACCCGGGGCCGAATTTGAACTTGTAGAGAGCCCTTTGCCTGTTTTGGAAGAGGGTGAAGCGCTGATCCGTATTGCCGGCTGCGGCGTTTGCCATACCGACTTAAGCTTCTGGCACTTCGGCGTGAAGACCAAAAAAGACCCGCCCCTCACACTGGGCCACGAAATCAGCGGGAAGGTCATTGACGGCCCTCCAGAATGGACAGGAAAAAAAGTGATTATTCCCGCAGTATTACCCTGTGGCGAATGCGAGCTTTGTAAAAAAGGGCGCAGCAATATGTGCCAGAACCAGTTGATGCCGGGCAACGATTTCGATGGCGGTTTTGCCTCCCATATCAAAGTACCCGCACGGTTTTTATGCCCTGTTCCGGAAGCCGTACTCGACAAATATTCGCTCAAGGAACTGTCCGTCATTGCCGATGCGATTTCCACACCCTACCAGGTGGTTATAAAATCGGACCTCCAAGCCGGTGACTTTGCCATTGTGATCGGTGTGGGAGGCGTGGGCATTTATGCCGCCCTCATTGCAAAGATTTTCGGTGCAAAAGTGCTTGCCCTTGACATTGACGATGAAAAACTGAAAATAGCAACCGATAACGGAATTGATGCCGCCTTCAATGTAAAAGACAAGGACCCGCGGGAGATCAAATCACAGGTCAGGGAAATTGCCAAAGAGCTGGGCGTTTCGAGGTATGGCTGGAAGATCTTTGAAATGTCGGGTACCAAAGCGGGGCAGGAACTGGGCTTCAGCCTGATCACTTTTGCATCCGTCCTTTCCATTGTAGGCTTTACCATGGAAAAGCCACAGGTGCGCCTGAGTAACCTGATGGCTTTCGATGCCGCTCTCGTCGGTACCTGGGGTTGCAAACCCGAGTTGTACCCCGAAGTGCTTGAGCTTGTTGAGACCGGAAAACTGAACATCGCCCCTTTCATCCAGCTTTTTCCGATGTCGAAAATTAATGAAGTGTTTAAAAACACCCTGGCTCATCAGTATAAAAAAAGATCCATTTTAGTCCCTGATTTTGAATAAATAAACACCTAAAAAATAAACAATCATGTTGAAAAATCACAATCTGACAGAAATAGAATTCACCGAAATTCTATACGAAAAGCGACCGGCAAAAGACAAGGCCGGTAATGACATCGAAGGGCTGTATAGCGCCTGGATAATTCTTAACAATCCCCAGCAATACAATTCTTACACCACACAGGCTGTCAAAGAAGTTATCCTCGCTTTCCGCAAGGCATCAAATGACCGGAGCGTGGTGGCTGTGGTGTTCACAGCCGTGGGCGATAAGGCATTCTGCACAGGTGGAAACACAAAGGAATATGCCGAATACTACGCCGGAAACCCGCAGGAATACAGCCAGTACATGCGCCTGTTCAATGATATGGTATCGGGTA
>JAADID010000287.1 GCA_013151505.1 Chlorobiota bacterium
CCTCCTCCCGAGAGTTGTTTCAAATCGGGTTCGGTGATTAATCCGCCGTTGTTTGCACTGGCATTGGCTCCGGTATTGCATTGGTTTACATCCGGTATATAATTGACAAGCCCGTTTGACAGTACTATCCCCTGATCAGCATGCAGCCCCAGGAAATCTCCTCCGTAAAAATACCCCACAGCCTGCGGGTCACCTTTAAATGAAATATTTTTCTTGTTATCCGCATAGACATTACTTAACAAAACAGTATCCACGATGTTGATCACATCTTCTTCGGATTCACAAGTCAACACCTGAAAATCAAACGGATTGGCAACGATTGAACCTTTTTCCAGCAAGATTCCCGAGTCAAAAACTGCATCCCCCACATCACCGATTGCCAGTTTTATATGATACCATTCCCCACCCTGGATTTCCCCCACTGCATTCAGTGGTTTGGTAAACGCATCCAGAACAAACTGGTTAAAGCTTCCCTGCGTGTTATCCGTATTATCAACTAACAAATCACAATTGGGGCCGTTACCCGGAGGAGCAGTACAGAATAATGTTTGTTTGCCACAATTGATCGTGTTGACCGATACCGGAGTGTCCGTGCCCGGAACAGTAGCTATATTTATGGCATTATTGGTATATGGCCCATCGATTCCCGGCCCGCTCAGAAAAAACCCGAATGCATCATTAAACTGAGAATTGACATAATCATGATATTCCTCGGAGCCGAAAACATAATTCAGAAAAACCGAATTAGACAATCTATTAATATCGAATTCGATGATGACCGCATCAAAAGTCTGCATACCGGTCATGGTATTCAGGTCAGGATCGGAACTGCCTCCCATATTTGCACTGGCATTGGCTGCCGAGCAGGTATTTGAATGATCCAGGTAGCCTGAATATCCTGTCGTTAATGCAATTCCTGTTGTTTCGGTAAAATTGAATATACCGCCATTAGTAAAATAACCCACTGAGTTGGGATTACCTGTAAAAGAAATGTTTTGCTTGAAAGCGCTATCCACATTATATAACAACACGGTATCAATCAGTGCAATGACTTCTTCCTCTGTCTCGCATTGTGTTACTAAAAACCCATTTTGGGCAAGGCCGGAAACGGGAATTATAATGAGCATTGAGAAAATAATGATTAATATTTTCTCCCGGAGAACATGCTGTTTTTTCATGGTTTTAGTGTTTTTGGCTACAGTACATTTAATCAGACAAATAAAAGCTGATAAGCGATGCATCCGAAAATGGAAATGTTTTCTGGTAAAGGGAAATAATTTCCAAAAATTATATTGGCAAATTAAAAAATTATTCCGTTCTTTGCACTCCCAAATTTTGAAGCAAGACTAAAATACAGAACGATGTCAAGAATTTGCCAGATAACAGGAAAAAAAGTGATCAGCGGAAACAATGTATCCCACTCACACATTAAAACAAGAAGGAAATTCCATCCTAACCTGCAAACCAAAAGGTTTTACATTCCCGAAGAAGACCGTTGGGTTACCTTAATGGTCAGCGCTGCAGGTATCAGGACGATCAATAAAAAAGGCATTTACCGTGCATTGAAAGATGCCGCCAAAAAAGGTTACTATAAAGATTAACCGGAAAAGAAAATCAAAAAAAAGCTGCTCTGAACGGGCGGCTTTTTTTATGGATTATACAACGGGAATTCCGGAAAAACCTGCAATTTTGAATTAAACATATTTCTAACTGTTTAGTATGCTTTGTCTTCGGAGATGCCGTTAAAAAAATTCAGGAATATGAACGGATAATTTATAAACACTGGTCAATGGCATTGACAATCCTGCGATAGATATCATCCACCAACCCTACGCCGTTGATGGTGACGCATTTGCCCATTTCCTTATAAAATTTTTCCACGGGCGCTGTTTTTTCCCAATATTGTTTGAAACGGTTACGGATAGTCTCGGGATTGTCATCGCTGCGGCCCTCAATTTCGGCCCGTTTCAACATGCGTTTCATCAACTCCTCTTCGGGGACTTCCAGGCTGATCATGCAGGTCAGCTCCGTATTCAGTTTTGTGAGCAATCCTGTCAGGATATAAGCCTGGACCAGGTTGCGCGGGAATCCGTCAAATAAAATGCCGTTGACATTCTGCAGGCTGTTGATCTTTTTTTCAAGTATCTGTACGATCAGCTCATCCGAGACCAGATTACCGGCGTCCATCACGGCTTTCACTTTCCTGCCCAGTTCGGTACCGGCTGCCTGCTCTTCGCGCAGCATGTCGCCGGTGGAGATATAAGCCAGGTTATACTTTTCAACAATTTTCTTGGATTGTGTCCCTTTTCCTGCACCGGGAGGGCCAAAAAGTGCAATGTTCAGCATCGTGTTCAAAGTTTTTATTCAACAATTTTATAAATATCCTTATAATTTCTGCCGTACTGGTTATAATCCAGGCCGTAACCCACAATGAAATCATTGGGTATCTTCATGCCGATGTAATCCACTTTATAATTACCTTTGAAAGCATCCGGCTTAAACAGCAAAGTAGCAATTTTTACCTCTCTGGCCTCTTTTTGTTTCAACTGGTCAATAATTTTGTGGATGGTCAGTCCTGTGTCTATGATATCCTCAACAATAACTACCGTTCGTCCTTTGACATCCGTTTCAAATCCCAGCAACTGCTTTACATCTTCGGTGGAGGTGGTTCCAACATAAGAAGAGAATTTTACAAAAGATATCTCGCAGGGGAAATCCAGTTTTTTAAACAGGTCGCCGGCAAACATAAAAGCCCCGTTAAGTACGGGAACAAATAACGGGTTTTTACCTTTCATTTCTTTGTTCAAACGGTCGGCAATGTACTGAATGGCCCGGTCAATTTGTTCATAGGAAATAAAAGGTTCAAACTTCTTATCATGTAGTTGAATGATGTTCTTGTTCATCGGCATATTTTTTCAAACAGAAACAAAGTTATAATTTAACTGTTTTTATCCTTTTTGTTTTGGTTATTTTTGCCAAATCTAAATAAGTAAAAAAATGAATCCAATAGTCAGCATCATCATGGGCAGCACATCCGACCTGAAGGTTATGGAAAAAGCGGCTGCATTTTTTGAAGAAACGGAAATCCCGTTTGAAATGAACGCCTTGTCGGCACACCGCACGCCGGAAGCGGTGGAAGAATTTGCCCGCAATGCCGAAGCGCGTGGCATCAAAGTGATCATTGCCGGAGCCGGAATGGCAGCCCACCTGCCGGGTGTTGTCGCAGCCATGACTCCCCTGCCGGTGATCGGCGTCCCGATTAACGCCACCCTCGACGGAATGGACTCGCTGCTGGCCATTGTACAGATGCCTCCGGGAATCCCCGTGGCAACGGTTGCCATTAACGGCGCTTTGAACGCTGCCATCCTTGCCGCCCAAATGATGGCCACCGGCGATGCTGCGATGATGGAAAAAATAAAAAATTACAAGGAAAACCTGAAACAGAAAATCGTGAAGGCGAATGAGGATTTGAGCAAGGTGGAATACAGGTTTAAGACGAATTAGGGCTTCAAGCGGGACGCTTGATTAAAACGAATTAGGTCTTCAAGCGGGACGCTTGAAGCAGGGGTGTGGTCTTCAAGCGGGACGCTTGAAGCAGGGGTGTGTCTTCAAGCGGGACGCTTGAAGCGGGGTTGACGGGCTGCTTTGTCGGGATCATCAGGTGTGAACCATATATTTCCGTTGTTTCCCGTCCATTTTGATCGTCAGCGGTTTTTTGAAGCGGACGTGCCTGAAGTATTTTCCCTGATAAATAACATCTTGTTTTTCAAGCGCTTTATAGTTGATGAAATTGGCCGATGATTCGTGTTGTATGCTGAAGTATCCCACGTTCATGGTCGTCACATTGTGAAAGAAATGCGAACCTGAAGAGGCATCAAGGGGGAAATTTGCAAGACTGGTTTCCACGATCACGCTGGCGCTGGATATCTGGTACCATTTTACGGGTATCCCGATCCACCGGTCGCGGGTTCCCCACCGGCCCGGGCCGATCAATATGTATTTGCGTTTTTGTTCCGTCATCACTTCATTGATCTTTTCGATCTCCCGGGCCATTTCCACGGTCATGCTTTTGTCGAATTGGTCTTTGTCAATGTAGATAACGTCTTCAACATTTTCGATGCAACCGTTTCCCATACCTTGTTCGCTGTAGAGGATAATATCCTCCTTTTTCACCTCCTCGAAATTCACTTCACAATCCATCCGGCTGCTTATCAGGGGCTTGATCTGCAAAATGTAAAACGAGGCGCAGCCGGTTTCATCTTTATTCAGGTCAACGGCATATTCGATCTCCACGGCAGTACCCATGGCATTTTTACCGAGTTCGAGGACAACCTCAATGGTTTTGGCCAGGGGGATGTAATTGTACCGGAGAATGTTTGCGAAATTGATGATGCGCGGGCCGGATTTCGACAAACCGGGATAAATGAGATTACTGTCGGGATTATAAACCGAAGCGCAATGCCGGAGGGCGCCATGTTTTTCGGCGACGCTGATATCTTCAAACGAAAGCCCTGCCATTTCGCCTTGCAGCAGGTTGGGTTTTGTATTTTTCAGATCCACCGCATAAAACTTAACCTGCGAATTGCGGAACTGTTCTTTGGGAGAGCTGATATCCATTTTGGGATATTTGGGCGAAAAGCGGTAGGCTTTATTCCCGTCCACCACATAACGCCCCAGGCCTACCGCCGCCACGGCAAAACCCTCTTCGGGTTTCATGTGCGAAAACGGATAAAAATTATAGGACTGGGCAACTCCGCTGATGTGAGGATAGTACAGGTGTTCGTAACGGTTGCCGACAGCCTCCTGGATGACCACGGCCATTTTCTCATCATCAATTTTGTAGTTGATGGCTTTCACATAACCTCTTGCAGTGGTTGAAAAGGCGGAAGCAAAAACCAGTTTGATGGCATCTGCCGCCTGTTTCAGGCGGATCTTATGATCGGGATGGTTGTTGGGTAACAGATAGGTGTCGAAAATTCCGGCGAACGGCTGGTTCAACGAATCCTCGAACAACCCCGATGACCGCACGGCTATGGGATTGGTAATAAAATGCAGCAAATGGTCGAGCTTGGCCATCAGCTCTTCCGACAGGCTGGCCTTGATAAATGCTTTTTTGATCTTTGTGTAATCCTGCTCTTCCAGGATGGTGTTCAGCAGGTTGTTTTTGCTCAGGAAATTTTCAAATTCCTGTATTCCGATGATGAATGTTTTGGGCGTCCGGATGTTGATATCGGGGACGAACTTTTTAAAGTTGTAATTCTCAATCAGGGCATTGATAAACGAGATGCCTCTTCCTTTACCCCCGAGCGATCCTTCGATAAGCAAATAAATGTTCTTATCGGTTATTTCCTGGTCAAACTCATAAGGAATGATGGTTCCGGCATCCTGTTCGTTCCGGTACTCCTTGATGAGGTCGAGAAGGGTGTGGCGGAGGTCGGCAGGGCTTTTAAAATCCGATACTTTCTTGGGGTTGATGATGCTGGCGGCTTTTATTTCTCCCCTTGCCAGCAGCCACATCGAAAAGTGGTCGCGTGTGGCATGGTAAAGCAGCGATTCGTCGGGAATTTTCTTTAACTGGTTTTCAAAGGCTTTCATGTTGCCTGCCACGGCAATTTGTTTTCCCGTTTTGTCCTTGAAGATGAAGTCGCCAAAACCCAGGTAATTGGTGATGAAGTTCTGGAAATCCTGGTAAAGGGTTTCCGATTCTTTATAAATGAACAGCGAGTTGTTATCATGGGCGATCCTGGCATAAGATTCATCGGACGACTGCAAAACGGTTGGCAGGTTGGGCATCTCTTTCTTTACATATTTCAAAAGGTTTACGCCCGCATTTTCGTCCATCATCCCGTCGTGCTTGAACTTGACATCGGTGATGAGGCAAAGCATATATTTTTTGTAGCTGTTGATAACTTTCATCGCCTCTTCGTAGTTCATGGCGTGCAACAGCTTGGGCCGCGCGCGCAACCGCAGTATTTTGAACAATTCATCGGCAGCCACATCGTCAATGATCCGCCTTGTTTGTTCCAGCAGCACGCGGTATAAAAACGAGAGGTAGCGGGAATAGTAAACCGGCGAATCTTCCACCAGCAGGATCACGCGTACTTCCCCGGTACGGGTATCGTTTTCCACATTCACTTTATCCTCCAACAGCTTGATCATGGTGAAGAAAATGTTCGGATCGCCGTTCCAGACAAAAACGTGGTCAACATAAGACAGTTTACCCTGGAGGTCAATGTAATACGCCACGTCGTTGCTGTTGTTGAGCAAAAGGAAAATGGGAATGTAAGGATATTTCTTTTTGATTTCCTGGCTAACGGTGAGGGGTATTTTTTTATCCACCCCCACCATGTAGATGATCAGGTCGAAATGTTTGGTAGTGAGCAGTCCCAATGCCTGGTTGATGGAGGACGCCACCGTTATGCGGGGAAAAGAAGTCAGGTTCAGTTGCCGGTACTGCCCCAGCATGTGTTCCGAGAAACGGCCTTCCCTTTCGATGGCGTAAGCGTCGTAGAGGCTTGATATCAGGAGTATCTCTTTCACCTTGAAAGGCATCAGGTCGTGAAAGATGTCGCGGTTGAATGTATGTTTGTTCAGGAATTTCTGTAAGAACGAACCGCTGAGCGATCCCTCCAGGATTTCATCGTTTTCGGGACCGAAGAGGCTTTTGCTTTTGTATGCGTTTTCGGCATCGTTCAGGAAACGGAGGATGGTGCTGACCAGCGTGTTCAGAAAATAAAACTGTTCGCTTTGTTTTTCGGGCGTCATGTTGGCGTATTCCTCCGGGGTACACAACTGGATGTGCCCGATCTTTCCCGAGGAGGTTTTAAAGCTTCTTTCGCGGTACCGGCATTTTTCGGAAAACCCCCTGGTTTTATATTCACTCTGATCGAAAATGATACGGAATGAGCAGGGGTTTTTCGAGTTTTCAAGCATTTGCAGGTGTTCAACAACCTGGCTCAGCGTAGCTTTAATGTCTTTATGCTGGTCAATCGTGTTGTTGATCTTGCTGATGATCTCAAGCAGACTCAGATATTCGCCGGTTTGCTGTTCGCGCATAACAGGAAATTTTATTTTTACAAAGTTACATTGAAAAAATGAAAGGAAGCAGGCCTGATTAACTTTTCCAAAGTTTCAAAACTTTGGAAAAGTTTGAAAGTTAGTTTTTGTATTTTCGCAAACGGCCCGATGGCCGAAAACAGGTTTATGATCAAGCTGGCAATAGTAGATAAGTATCCCGTTATTTGTGATGCGCTCCAATCCCTGGTGAGCGATGCCTCCGATGTGGAAACGGTTGCATGTAAACAAAACCTGGAAGAGCTGGCGGAGTACATGCACCACGGCCTGGTTCATGTGGCGCTGGTGGCGATCTATTCGCCTTACGAGCAAAGCATTGACGAGATCAAATCGCTGATGCACAATTTTCCCAGGCTGAAACTGCTGGCGCTTTCGATGTATGGTAACGAGGCGTTTATCCTGAAACTGATCAAAGCGGGTGTGCAGGGCCACCTGGGGGCCGACACCGACCGCTCCGAAATACTCGAAGCCATCTACACCCTGCGCAACGGGTACGAGTTCCACGCCAAAACCATCACCAACATCATCCTGAAAAGTTACATTTCGGATGAGAACATTGACAAAAAGGAAAAGGAAAAACGGCAGAAACAACTTTCGCCCCGCGAAATGGAGGTTTTCAGGCTTTTTGCCGAGGGCTATTCCAACCGCGCCATCGCCGACAAGTTGTTCATCAGCGTCCGCACCGTGGAAACCCACAAAAACAACATCATGAAAAAAGTCAACCTGAAGACAACGGTTGACATGGTGAAATTTGCCATTAAGAACAATATTATCGAGCTCGACTGATTATAACCGGTACATTGTATTGACTTCCTGCGAAAAAAGTTGTTAACCAACCATAGGGCGTTTGATATTTTTTCTACTTTTATGGCATTCGTATTGACCAGATTACCAAAATGCCAAAACCTGTAGTTACATTGAAACATTTATTCCACCGGGGAAAAGATCGGACCGGTTTGTATTTTGATAATAATACAGAACTCATTTTCCGCACAAAAAAGGTACTGCCGCACACTTTGCGACACTCGTATGCAACGCACCTGTTTGAGGAAGGCGTGGATTTGCGATTCATACAGGAACTGCTGGGGCATAAAAACCCGAAGACGACCATGATATACACGCATGTTAGCCGGAAAGGGCTTACGCAGGTACACAGTCCGCTTGATAATGCGGTAAAACAATTAACAGAAACTGAAAACCCAAACAATAAATTACCGGACCCGAATTATCTTTAAAAGTTATAAGTTATTCGGTATTTTTGGTTCGGATAAAAGGAGTTGGCACAAATAAAAAAAACGATGAACAAGAAATTACGAGTAACATTAAGCATTTTACTTCCTTTGATTCTAAATATCGCATTTATAATATTTATTGTCTTTAAAGATAGTGAATGTGAGCGAAAAGTCTTTCGACAAGATGTTG
>JAADID010000130.1 GCA_013151505.1 Chlorobiota bacterium
CCCGATAACACGTTGATCTTTCTGATTGCCGAACGGTACGAACTCCTGCTTCCCACAGTCAGGTCAAGGGCACAACTGGTGAAAGTCCCGAAAATCTCCGACCCCGACATGAAGCAGGCTTTGATCAGCCTCAAGGGGCTCCCTGAAAACCAGGCAGGCACGATTGCACTTCAGGCGGGCGGCAACTGGAACCTCGCTGTTGAAATTGCCGAAAATTTTGAAGATGTTCAGACCAATTTCATCAAGTTCAGGGAGTGGCTGCGGCTCTGTTTTAAACCCGACAATTACATTCAATTGTACAACTTCAATTCGGAGCTTTCGCGCATAGGACGTGAAAAAGTAAAAAGTTTCCTGTCCTACGGCCTGGATACGGTTCACGACAGTATCCTCGTCAATTCGGGACAAAACGAACTTTTAAGAAAGAGTGATGAAGAAGCCGATTTTACCCGGCGCTTTGCTCCTTATATCAACCAGGCAAACCAAAAAGAGGTTTATGAATTACTGAATGAAGCCATTTACCATATCGAGAGAAATGCCCATCCGGGCATCCTGCTCAGCGACCTGAGTTTTAAAATTCATGACCTGTTGAAAAAAGGCAGGCAAAACATGAACAAAACAATAAAAAATTAACTTTGCGTTGCCATGGCAAACACACTATATCCTTTAAAATTCAAGCCCATCTTCAAAGATAAAATATGGGGTGGACAACGGATCAAAACAAAACTGGGACTGGATTTTGGCAAACTGCCCAATTGCGGGGAAGTGTGGGTGGTGTCGGGTGAAAAAAACAACCCTTCTGTTCTGGAAAACGGTTTTCTTGCGGGCAATGAGCTGAACGAGCTTGTTGAGATTTATATGGGCGACCTTGTGGGTGAAAAACATTTTAAAAAGTTTGGAAATGAATTCCCTTTACTGGTTAAGTACATTGACGCCAACGACTGGCTTTCCATTCAGGTGCACCCCAATGACAAGCTGGCGGCAAAGCGAAAGATCGGATGGGGAAAAACCGAAATGTGGTACATCATCCACGCGGATGAGGGAGCACAGCTTATCAGCGGGTTCAACCGGAAAGTTGATAAGGAAACTTACCTTAAACATCTTGAATCCAACACGTTGCCTGAAATACTAAATTATGAAGATGCGCATACTGGTGATGTCTTTTTCATCCCGGCCGGAAGAGTACATGCGCTCGGCCCCGGAATTCTCCTGGCCGAAATACAACAAACTTCCGACACCACCTATAGAATTTATGACTGGGACCGCATTGACCACCGGGGGATGAAAAGGGAACTGCATACCGAAGAAGCGCTCGATGCCATTGATTTCAATTTTTATGATGACTATAAAACCCACTATAAATTAATAAAGAACCTGTCTTCAACTTTGGTTAACTGTGACAAGTTCACAACTAACCTCATCAAATTCGATCAGCCCGTCATGAAAGACATTTCGGGCCTCGACTCTTTCATTATCTATATGGGACTGGAAGGAAAAGTAATATTAAAATCCGAAGAAGGCGAGATGCCTGTTAAACCGGGAGACGCCATAGTCATTCCCGCGGTGATGGAAAACCTGAATCTAAAGCCTGAAGGAGAAGCAAAACTGCTGGAAATTTATATTCAGTAAAAATTACCGGATTTAGCAAAAAGATGCAACAATAAAAAAGAAACCGTTGTCAATAAATTGATCAGAAAAACAGAAAATACGGAGCAAATAAAATATAAACCTGTTTTTAAACAACTGAATAATGAAAAAAGTCATCATTTTAACATTTATCATTCTAACCACAAGTATAGCTTTCGGGCAGGGTGTTACAGTAATGAAAAAACTTCCGTCGGTAAATATCAAAACACTGGAAGGCCAATCTTTTAATACAAGCCAGATTCAAAACGACGGCAAACCCATCCTCATCAGCTTCTGGGCGCTGTGGTGCAAACCCTGCAAAAAGGAAATGGAAGCATACAACGAAAATTATGAAGACTGGCAGGAAGAAACCGGAGTAAAAATTTATGCTGTCTATTGATGATGCACGCTCCATGCAAAAAGTTCTTCCTTACGTAAGAGGCCATGACTGGCAAATGGAAGTATTGCTCGATCCGAACGGAGACTTCAAAAGGGCGATGAACGTAAACCTGATTCCGCATACTTTCCTGCTTGACGGCACCGGCAAAGTAGTTTACCAACATACTTCCTATTATGAAGGGTTAGAAGACCAACTTTATGAGATCATCAAAAAGATAGCGGCAGGCGAAAAGATTCCGACACATTAAACATCCGGGAAAACCAACATTTATGATGAAAAAAGTTACGTTTGTTCTGTTTGCCCTGCTGCTGACCGTCACCGGGGCAAATGCACAGTTTTCCGAAACAATGAAAAGATCGGAAGTTCACGGATCATTTGAATTTGACGGATATTATTACCTGCCCGACAATACGCTGGGCATTACCGATTCGTCAATCAACGGAGGGAATTTTGCTTTTAACGGTTTTGGCAATATTATTTACACACTGGGAAGGTTTTCGGCCGGATTGAGTTATCAGGCCTACCTTCCGCCCATTTCAGGTTATGATTCCCAACTTGAAGGACAGGGCATTCCCTATATGTGGGCAAAATATACCGGGGAAAAGTTCACTTTTACCGTCGGGAATTTTTACGAGCAATTCGGAATAGGATTAACTTTAAGGGCATACGAAGAATGGACACTGGGCTATGACAATTCAATAAACGGGGCACGTGTTACGTATGAGCCGGTAAAAGGTCTCATGCTGAAAGGGGTTTACGGCGTTCAGCGCTATTACTGGGAGAAGTGGAAACCCAACACCCGTGGCATTGTAAAAGGTTTTGACGCCGAAGTGGATTTCAACCAGGTGATCAAGTCAATGGAAAATTCCAAATTCAAATTAAGCATCGGGGGCAGCGCCGTGAGCAAATACCAGGCCGAAGATCCATCCAGCAAATATAAATTACCCCGTAATGTATCTAATGTTGGTGGCCGGATTAATATGGGTATTGGCAATTTCATTGTTTATTCCGAATATGCCTGGAAAGTCAATGACCCTTCGGCAGTCAACAATTACATATACAAAGATGGCGAAGCTTTAGTCGTAACCCTGTCTTATTCCACAAAGGGGTTTGGATTTTTCGGCATGTTCAAGCGGTTGGACAACATGAGCTACAGATCGGACAGGGAAGTCACTTCCAATGCGCTTGACATCAACTTTTTGCCACCCAATACGGAAATACACAATTACATGCTGACTGCCATGTACCCCTATTCAACACAACCCAACGGCGAAATAGGTTTTCAGTTGCAGTTAAACTATAAAATACCACGCAAAAGCAAACTGGGTGGAAAATACGGGATGGGAATAAGTGTGAATTATTCACAGGTAAACAATATTGTTCGCAATCCGCCAAATGATTCGACCCCGGTTGGTGAATTGAAATGGGAAAAATATACAATGGGATGGTCTTCGCCGTTTTTTAAATTTGGAAAGCCGGTTTTCTGGCAGGATTTTAACATCCGAATCAATAAAAAATTCTCAAAAAAGTTTAAAGCCACTTTTATGTACATGTATCAAACTTACGATAAATGGGTAAATCAACAGCATGTTGAACGGGATACTATGGTGTATGCGAACATCGGGGTGGTAGATATGACGTATAAATTCACCTCGAAAAGCGCTTTACGATGGGAATTACAGGGTTTTTGGTCACAACAGGAATATGGAAGCTGGGCGGCAATGTTGTTGGAATATACAATTTCGCCGCACTGGTTTTTTTCATTCACCGATCAATTCAATTATTCCAATCCCGCCACACATGAAAAGATACATTATTATAACTTTTCATTTGGATACACACTTCGCACTACACGTATTGCCTTTACTTATGGCCGTCAGCGGGAAGGGATTGTCTGTGTTGGCGGAGTTTGTCGTCCTGTCCCGGCTTCAGACGGATTTACGCTTACCATTACATCAAGTTTTTAAAAACAAAAAATCATGAAAAAAATAACAACTTTACTCTTTTTAATAATCGGCAGTCTGTTCTTTTTTGCCGCTTGTGAGATTATTGACCCGCCCTATAAAATAGAAAAACCGGATCATGGCGATACCATACCGGATACAATACTTGTGAAAAGGGTACTGGTTGAAGATTACACCGGGCATAATTGTCCCAATTGTCCTGCAGCAGCGGAAAAGGCTGAAGATTTGAAAGATTTTTATGGACCACAGATTATTGTCATGGCTGTCCATGCCGGATATTTTGCCAAACCTGTCCCGGATGACCCGTTATTTTCAAATGATTTCAGGACCCCGGCAGGAAACGCCTGGAATAGCTTTTTTAATATTACTTCATACCCAAGCGGCATGATCAACCGTATTCCCGACGATCAGGGCAATTATATCATTTCTCCCGGAAACTGGGGATTGACAGTGGACGCAGAACTAAAAAAAGATGCGGAAGCCAAAATTACCGTGCAGAATGACTTCAGTAGTGGAACAAGGCTGTTGAGAACAACTGTTACAACGGAATTTCTCGCCCCACAGGATGTTGCATTTAACTTAGTTGTGTGCATTACCCAGGACAGTATCATCGGCGGACAAATATTTACGACCCATGTCGAAGAAAATTATGTGTTTATGAATGTATTGCGTGGAACCCTCAACGGGGACTGGGGTGAAGATGTATCCGGCGGACTGGATATTGTAGCGGATGAAAAATATGAAAAAACTTATTCGATCGTATTCCCCGCCGAATGGGTTGCCAAACATTGCCATGTGGTAGCATTCATTTACAATACGGATACCTATTCTATCCTCCAGGTGGAAGAGAAAGGGGTGATTAAGTGATAAATATCCATAATGACAGCTATCTTCTCCCGGCGTGGGTTGTTCCGTTGTGCCCTAAACCACCCAACGGGCCTTGCTGTTCGGAGATTGATAAGAATTACATGAGTCAACTCATGTTTTTAACGACAAAAATCTTCAATTCCATCCCCTGTTCCTTTTACCTCTCGGTCCGGGACCTCTGCCGGGTCCATGCATAAACCGCTGTCTCCAGCGGATGTCCATCTGGTCCAGCCGATCCTTTTGTGCAGGGGTCAAATAAGGGTCTGTTTCCTGACGGAACTCAAGAAATAATTCATGCTGGTTGTTGCGGTATTCCTGCATCAAGTCCCGTTTTTTACCTGCATATTTTCTTAAAACAGGGTGAAGCTGTTTCATCTGTTCCGGCGTGGGCCTGATGGCACGGATAAATTCGCGGTTCATGCCCCGCTCGGTGAAAGTGCTCTGCATCTTTTTTATTCGCGTACTTGTGATTGCCCCCTGCACCAGAAAACCGATGACGAACCCGATGAGCAGGGTAACGACAAATAGCGCTGCGTATGTTAATTTATTGTTTTTCATGGCAAAATGATATTTTCATAATCCTGTAAATTAATTACCGACAGCTCGGCCCCATCCGGTGAGTAGCCCGAAATGCCCAGTACTGCATCTAATGTGAGCGTGCCGTCAATGTAGTAGATAGTGATCAGCAAAGCGATGATGGCCGCAATGCCGACGAAGGCCACCCGCTTGAAAACGCTGTACATTTCAACGGTTTTTGGGGGGTTGACCGTTTCAGCTTCCAGATGTTCCATTACGCGGTCGGCAAAACCGGTATCGAAAGAAGCTTCCTGTCCGGCAAACATGCCTCGCATTTGTTCGAGTTCCCGTTTTTCTTTACGCAACTCTTCCGAGTTTTGCAGGGCTTCGTCCAGCAGTTTCCGCTCTTGCGGCGTCAGCTCCGCATCGAACGATTTCAGTAATATTTCTTTTATTTTTTTCATGTTTTATATTTTTCACGTGAAGACGCAGAGGCGCATTTAAATTGACGCTGATCCTCGCGGATTATTTATAATTTTGTCATTCGTTTTTCATTATCACCCGCCGGAGAATAAATTCTACGGCTAACTATCATTCTATCCCTCCGGGATGTCATCGCCCATTTATACTCCTATCCGATATTATTCTTTATCATTTGTCGCCTTTTTACTTGCAACCTGTAACACTCCCGGCCCCCGCACCGCGTACCCATTCATTATTCTTCACTCATCATTCTTCACTCTACATTCGTCATTCGTTTTCGTCATTCATCACTCATCATTCGACATTCATCATTCCCCAAACCTGCATCCCAGTTTCTTCAATATCTCTCTCAACTTTTCCTGCCCCCTCGCCAGTCGCGAAAGCACGGTTCCCAATGGGATTTGCAATATTTCAGCCGTTTCTTTGGTTGAATATCCCTGTATGATCCGTAGCACCACCACGCTTCTGAATTCCGGTTCCAGCTTTGTCAGCGCTTTGTTGATGATTTCCGCCCTTTCCATCCGGCCGTGCTCATCGGTGGCTTCGCCGTTCATTTTTGTTCCGTCATCCAGCGAAAACCATTGTTTCCGTTTTCGTTTTTTGATCTCGTTCAGCGTCAGGTTGACGGCAATCCGCACGAGATAGGTTCCCAGCCCTGCTTCTCCTTTGTACTGGTCAATGGACTTGTAAAAACGTATGAACGTTTCCTGCCCCACGTCGTCGGCACCGTCTTCGCCTATCATGCCTTTCACCACGCCGGCGATCAGTTTCTCGTACTTCAGTACGATCTGCCTGAACGCCGTGTTGTCTCCCGACTTCACCGCTTCAACCAGCGCTCTGTCTTCCCGGTATGGCATGCTTTCCTTTCTCAACGGCTGTTTTGTTAATTGACAGTTGAATACTTCAGTTTATTCCCGGAACGGTTAATTATTTTACATTTGAGAAAATCCAAATATACCTCAAAACCAAAAAGGCGCCCCAAACAAAGCGCCCTTTTATTATTTTGATCATTTCGTATGAGTTATCCAACAGGGAAATAACAGACGCGTTAACCCGTCTGTTATTCCGAAACTCATTCACATTACATCTTCGGTATCCGTCCCGGCGTGTATGATGCTTTCAGTTTATCCAGATCATTGTTCAGCTCGTCTAATTGTTTGCCGACGGCGTGCAGTTTGTCGAGTGCAACCGGAACTTTTTTCATCAGAATTTCATAATTCATTTTCATAGTGGATGTGGGCGCCGAAGTGGACTGCCACATTCCCCAAATGATATCATTCAATCGTTGCATCAGTGGTACCGGTTCGGGCGGCACTTCCTCGGCGCTGGCTTTTGCGGGTGTCCCCTCGAACATGTATTTCACGGCATCCAGTTCTTCCCTTGCTTTAGCCGCTTTGTTTTTCATATCGAGCGTTGCGCCATTGGTTTGCTGGATGGCCTGACGAATGTAAGCTGTTTTTTTCTCCAGTTCATCATAATATTTTTCACCGCCTGAAATCACCCTGTACAGTTCGGCCACTTTGTCCTGGAAGGCAACTAATTCGTTCCTGTCTTTATCAGGCAATGTAGTATTGTCAAGCACTTTGGTAGTGAACTGAACCGGGCCGGCGAGCAATTTTTCTTCACCATTATGGAAAATACTCATATCCACCGTGTAAACACCTGGCAAAGCCAGCATCCCGCTTCCGCCTTCATTGGTGGGAACATATTTACCGCCCTTCAGGGTAACAGCTCCGGTATTTTTGTAACGCAGGTCCCAGGTAATGCGGTTCACACCTTTCGAAGCATTCTTATAAAGTTTTCTAACCGTAGATCCGGATTTGTCTTTGATGTTAAACACAAGATAAGGCCCTGTTTCATGTTTCTCGGCATCCAGCTCCTCTTTGGTGGGCTGCGGAATGGGTTCGCCTTTTTTGAACAGTTCTTTTTCTTTTTTCAGCCGTTGCTGCTTTAACGTTTTGGGAACATCTTTTACGTAATAGGTAAACATGGCCCCAAACGGCGGGTTAGGCGCCTGGTAAACGGCTGACCCTGTACCGTAACGGTCGCCCTGCTGAATGTACATCAACGCATCCCTCACGGGGAAGATAATACCTGCCGTATCATCCAGCGTTTTTTTCGTAATATGCTGCAATGGCGTGTAATCATCAAGGATATAGAAACCGCGGCCGAATGTGGCAACGGCAATGTCGTTCCATTGTTTCTGAACGGTTATATCCCTTACGGGGATATCGGGTAGTCCGCCGGCCAGTTTTACCCATGTTTTGCCACCGTCTTCCGAGAAGAAGAAACTGAACTCGGTGCCTATAAACAGCAGGTTTTTCTTCACCGGATCCTGCATAATAGAATGTACCGGACCGTTTTCGGGCAGGTTGCCTGCAATGGAAGTCCATGTTTTTCCCTTGTCGCTGCTTTTCAGGACATACGGTTTAAAGTCATCGCTTTTGGTATTGTTGAATGTGGCAAACACCACATTTTCATCGAAGTTGGAAGGATAAATGTCGCTAACAAAAGTATATTCGGGCACGCCGGGGAAAGAAGTGGTTTTTGTCCATGTTTTCCCGTCATCATTGGTAACCTGGATCACGCCGTCATCGGTTCCCACGAAAAGCAGCCCCTGTTTCAGCGGCGACTCGGCCAGCGAAACAACGGTTCCCCACTGCGAGGTGGAGACATCTTTGGCCACAGCGCTCGAAGGCCAGTATTTACCCATTACTTTAAACTGGTTACGGTCTTCGTCGCGTGTCAGATCGCCGCTGATCTCCGTCCATGTGTTTCCCCGGTCTGTACTTTTGAACAGTTTATTGGCAGCCATGTACAGGGTTGTCGGAGAATAATGGCTCAGAATAAAAGGCGCATCCCAGTTCCAGCGGAAAGTCAGTTCGCCCTCTTTGGGTGAAGGTTTGATCTTGATCCTTTCGCCCGATTTCCGGTCATAACGGTATATGTTGCCATACTGATAAGCCGAATAAACGATATCCGGATTATCCGGTTCGCTGGCCTGCCAGAAGCCATCGCCGCCAAGGGTGGTTACCCATTCGCAACTGGTCACGCCGCCGCGTTTTGTATTTCTTGTGGGGCCGCCCAGGCTGTTGTTGTCCTGTGTTCCTCCGTAAATCCAGTAAAAAGGTTGTGTGTTATCCACGCTAACACGATAGAACTGGGTTACTGGCAGGGTTGTTTTAAATATGTATGTTTTCCCGCCGTCATAGCTTTCGTAAACACCGCCGTCGCCGCCTATTAAAAAATGGTCGGTATGATTGGGATCAATCCATAGAGCATGGTCATCCACATGGCGTTTGTTATTGCCCACGTTTTTCCAGGTTTTTCCACCGTCGAGCGTATATTTGCTAATGGTTTCCAACGAATAAACCTTGTCGGGGTTGACCGGGTCACAATAGATCTCGCTATAATATTGTCCGCTGGAAAAATGGCTGCTCATTTTTTTAAAGGAAGCGCCACGGTCGGTCGAACGGTAAAAACCGCCGCTTTCAGTAGCTTCGAACATCACATAAACGATGTCGGGATTAGCCGGCGAAACGGCAACGGCCATCCCGCCCTTGTCCACTTTGGGAATGCCTTTTTCCAGTTTGTTCCATGTCTTTCCGCCATCGGTGGTTTTATAGAATGCCGACTCGGGGCCGCCGCCTATTTTGGTAAATTGCCTCCTGCGGCGTTGTTCGGCACCGGCATAGATCACGTCGGGGTTGCCGGGTTCAAAACACATGTCGGCAATGCCCGTATTTTCACTGATGAACAACACCTTTTCCCAGTTCTGTCCTCCGTCAGTAGTTTTGAATACGCCGCGTTCTTTATTGGGTCCCCAGATGGAACCTTCGGCAGCCACATAAACCACATTTGAATTCCGGGGATCGATCAATATCTTACCGATCTGGCGTGATTCTTTCAAACCCATATTCTTCCAGCTTTTTCCCCCGTCAGAGGATTTGTAAACGCCGTTACCGTAACCGATGGCGCGCTGGTGGTTATTTTCGCCGGTACCCACCCAGATCACATTGTAATTATTGGGGTCCATGGCGATAGCGCCAATGGAATAAGCTCCGTGATTGTCAAAAACCGATTTAAAAGTAATTCCGTCATTTATGGTTTTCCATACGCCACCCGAGGCGGTAGCCACAAAATAGATCGCCGGATTTTCGGGATTGACTGCAAAATCCGCAATACGGCCCGAAGTAAATGCCGGACCAATACTCCTCCACTTCAGACCGCTGAAAGTGGATGATTTCAATGTGTCCGATTTGGTTTCTTCTTTTTTCTTTTTGGCTTCAACAGTTGTAAATGAAGCCAAAAAGATCATCAGCATAAAAAATGCCTTGAATGTTAAAGATCTTTTCATTTTGTATTTTTATTTAAACAAGTGAGATGGTTGATTTGAGTTTCTAAAAGTACAAAGGAATAATGGATTATCGAAAATTATTTTGAAAGGAGGCAGGATGTTAATAATTTGTTTAGAGGGATTTGTTTGATCATATCAAACCAGCGCTCATCTGCGTCCAAAAACAGACAAGCATTTCAGCTTCAGCTTCAAATCCCCACGTATTGAAAATCCCTATTTTTGCCAAACATAAAAAATGAATTCATGAAACTCTATCCCATAGAAACCGGAAATTTTAAGCTTGACGGTGGCGCCATGTTCGGCGTAGTACCCAAAGTATTATGGTCGAAAGTATATCCTGCCGACGAAAACAACCTGTGCAACTGGTCCATGCGCTGCCTGCTGGCAGTGGACGGAGACCGGAAAATTTTGATTGACAACGGTATCGGCAACAAACAGGACGAAAAATGGCTGCGGCATTACCATCTGAACGGGGATGCCACCCTGGAAAAATCGCTGGCCACTGCCGGTTATACTGCGGAAGACATCACCGATGTGATCCTCACCCACATGCACTTCGACCATTGCGGGGGCAGTGTAAAATGGAACAAGGACAAAACCGGATACGAACTTTCTTTTCCCAATGCAACTTACTGGACGAGCCGCCAGCAGTTCGACTGGGCCACCCACCCGAACAGGCGGGAGAGCGCTTCTTTTTTGAAAGAGAACATTCTGCCCATTCAGGAAAGCGGACATTTGAACCTGATCGAAAAGGAGGGAGAATATATCCCGGGCATTACCTTTAAATTATTTGATGGCCACACCGAAGGACAGGTCATCCCGCACATCCGGGTAAACGGTAAAACCGTGGTTTTCATGGCCGATCTGATGCCTTCATCGGCCCACATCCCCATGCCGTGGATCATGGCTTACGACACCCGCCCGTTACAAACGTTGAAAGACAAGGAACGTTTTTACAAAGAAGCGCTGAAAAACGATTACATCCTCTTTTTTGAGCATGACATTTTCCATGAAGCCGCCGTGTTGCATGAGACGGAAAAGGGGGTCAGGGTGAAGGAGACTGGGAAGCTGGAGGACTTTTTATAACAAAGTAAACCCAGCTTTATTCATTCGGGGGAGTATGTTTTATAATTCCGCTCTGATAAAACAAAACGATTACAGGTTTGATAACAACGGATATTGCTGAACTTTCAGGAGTTGTTCCCGGTTCAGTCCGGTCTCAATGTTATGGTCGTCGCACCAGCCAAGCAGGGTTTCCGTTGCCAGGTTCCCCACCAGTTCCTTGTCCGTC
>JAADID010000233.1 GCA_013151505.1 Chlorobiota bacterium
GAAGTCCGGTAAATGTAAACGCCCAGGAACCAAACGCCCACTCCTGAAAACACATGCCACAGCCAATGGGTTCCCATTGAGAGATTCAAGTAATCAAAATCGTCAATATACCTGAAAAACAGGGCAAGCAGCAACGCGCCTATACTCATGGCTATTTCCTGCCAGTTGGCAAATTGAGTTCTGAACATAAATATTGCCAGTGGAATAATGATCAGCATTCCCGATAACAGGTATGAAATGTTGATGGCGGCGGAGCCTTTGAAGAATATCATGGGCAACCCGCGTGCAAGGATTATTAAAACAGCCATGATGAAAATGAAAAATTTGTTGGGATAAATTTTATACCAGTAAAAAAGTGACAACAAAATTGAAAGCAGCAATACAGGCATCACATCCATATACAAAAAGAAAGATGAAGCGCGAAACGCGTGATAAAACGTGCTGCCCAGCCCGCCGATAAAGATCAAAGGAACATACACAAAAGCAAGAAAAGGATACGACTTGTAATCTTTCCTTATCAATAAAAGCCAGATCAACAGGGCGGCAAGCGACATCGTAAGCGACGAAACCGCATTGAACGGCTCAACGATGAGGCGGTTCAGGTGCGTTTCATGGTAAACCGGCCCCAGGTCCGGCAGGATATTGTTATGTGATCCCAACATTTCTCATTTTAATTTTTATGTGCGGATACCAGAACTAACGTACCCTCGTCTCAAATCTTCTGGCCATTTTCACCAGCACAACCGTACATTTTGCATCACGGGCAATCTGGAAAGCCGGTGAATCTTCTATTGTTTTGCCGGGCGTGCGCGGTTCTTTGCCAACGATCATGGCATCAAACTCGGATGACATTTTGATGAGTTCCTTCTTCGGGTTATCACTCACATTGAGCTTTATATCGTATAGCGCCGTTGACTTCAGGTTTTGCAGGCTTTCTATTAAAGCTTTGTCGGCTTTTGTTTTTTGCTGTTTACTGTAATCAGGCGGCACGAAGCTGATCAAAACAATCCTGGCTTTTCGTTTTTCAGCTACGGCAGTAGCACACATTAACATCAGATGAAGATTGTTTGTGTCTTTGATATATACTCCGATTTTTTCAGGCACAAAAGTTTCCGGATCCGCTTTCAGATGAAGTACCAGTAAATCGGTATGCGTCGTTTTGAGTACCTGGTTAAAGATTGTGGTCTTATAATCTGTTACCTGTTTCGGGAATCCCATAATGACCAGGTCGCTGTTTTCTTCTCTGGCTACATTGACAATTCCCAGCGAAACCTTTCGGGATGCACGGATGATGGGCTTAACCCGAATTTTCTGCTTTTTAGCAATCTCGATGCTTCGTTTGATCACTTCCAGTGTCTCTTCGGCCTCTGACAGCGCTTCATAAAAATCCATCTTTTCAGGAACATCCTTAATGGCCAGCACCACGACCTCACCTCCTTTTTTTGAAAGCAAGGTATGCGAAAACGTCAGCAATGCTTTTTGGGTTTCAGGATTCGACATGGGAACGAGAATCTTATTCTGCTTGAAAAAGGAAAACCGTTTTTGTTCTTCCAGAACAATATTAAGCCCTTCCCTTCCTGTTTTTTCCCTTCCCCTGGAGTAAAAGAAGTAAATCAAAGCACCGGCGATAACCAGTTGCTGTCCCAGGGCCAGTGAGAAGATATCCAATGTAAACAGGAGCGCCAGGTTGATAACCAGGCTCAATTCGGGAAGCAACCTTTTCCATTTTGCTTTGGGCTTGACCGCAGGGTTGTTTTTGTACAGTTTTCGCATAGCCAGCGAAACAGGCAACAATGATAGCAACAGGCTGAAGTTTGTCACCTTTGCAATTGTTTCAAGGCTGAATGAAGCCAGTGCCAGGCTGGTGAGCACTCCCCCCGTTATCAACGCCCACTGCGGTTGTTTGGTTTTTTCATTGAGTTTTCCTATTGCATCCGGAAAAAAACGGTCTTTGCCCATGCTGTACGACTGACGACTCTGCGAAACAAGCGTACTGCTCAGCGCGCCAAGTGAGGCAAGCACTCCGCCAAGGGAAATGATCATCCATCCATTCCCTCCGAAACTTCTGTCAGCCATGAGAACCAAAGGCGCCTGACTGTCTGCCAGTTCCTTCCAGGGAACCGTCATGACAGCCGCAACAGCAACGAGTGCATATATGGCAATGGCGATTAACATGGAAAGCTTCATGGCTTTGGGAACTGTTTTTTCCGGCTCGATGATTTCATCAGCGTTATTGGCAATCAATTGATAACCGAAGAAAGAAATGTAAATGAGGGAGATAGCTCCAAGGGTACCCTTAAATCCGTGCGGAAAAACAGGTTTGGCTTTTTCAACATCCAGGTAAAAGAAAGATAAAACAATAAGCACCATCAAAATGCCCACATTTCCCCAGACGATCCAGTTCTGCAGGTTGAATTTTTTTTCGCGTGAAGGCCGGAGATTGAATAAAGTGATCAGCAATGTAATTCCAATGGCAATGGAACGGATCACATATTGCGGTAATTTCACTCCCGCGAGCGACCCTGCATATTCGGCAAAGCCGATGGCATATAAACTGCTGGCCAGAATGCTCCCCAGGGCAAGGAACCAGCCGGTCGTAAATCCGCCGAAACTCCCCAGAATATCGTAAGCGTAAGTATAACCGCCACCGGACCGGGGGATGATGCGGCTAAGTTCGGCAAACATCATCGTAGTGATGAAAGCAAGTGAACCGCAAAGCACATAAGATAAAACAACCGAAGGGCCCGCTTCATTTGCAGCGGCCCCGATCAGCACATAAATGCCCGCACCGAGGAGCGCCCCCACACCAATGGTGGTCGCCCCGAATAAGCCAATAGACCTATCAAATTTGAGGGGTTTGATCTTCTTGTTGAACAGGGCCTGAATATCTACTGCCATCGGGGTGTTTTACAGGCAAATATAAAAAACCCTGTTAAAAATCATTAAAAACACTCAGTGTCTTTTCTTCATAAAACAAAAAAGGTGTGGAAATCTCCACACCTTTTGAGTTTGGTCAATTGTTTCCGGAAGTTCCGGAACAACGAATTAATGTTTGCTCAAATATTTGGCAACACCTTCAGCCGTGGCTTCCATAGCTTCTTCGCCCGGATGCCAGTCGGCAGGACAAACTTCGCCATGTTCTTCAAAGAACTGCAAAGCGTCCACCATACGCAGGGTTTCGGTGACACTACGGCCCAGAGGCAGGTCATTGACAACCTGGTGACGTACAATACCTTGTTTGTCAATCAGGAACAAACCGCGGTAAGCTACTGCTTCGCCGTCAAATTCCATTTCGCCTTCTTCGTTGTAATCATATTCACCTGCGAGCACATCAAAGTTTTCCGAAATCGTTTTTGAGAGGTCGGAAACCAGAGGATATTTCACACCCTGGATACCACCCTGTTCCTTCGGGGTATTGAGCCATGCCCAGTGTGAGAACTTGGAGTCGATCGAACAACCGACAACGGCAACGTTTCTTTTTTCAAATTCGTCCATTTTTTCCTGAAAAGCCAGAATTTCTGTAGGACATACAAAAGTGAAGTCAAGCGGATAGAAAAAGAATACGACATGTTTTTTGCCGATGTACTGTTCCAATGAGAATTTTTCAACAAACTCGCCACCGTTCACAACGGCGTCGGCTTCAAATAAGGGAGCTTTTTTCCCAACTAATACTGCCATAGATTATTAAGTTTAATGTTTAACAAAAATTTTGAGGGGCAAAAATATGAATAAAATCGTTATCATTGAATTTATCTGAAGGCTTGCTTAAAGATATTCGCTTTGCATGCAGAACCAATATGAATAATAATTTATTTCCGCTAAATCCGGTCTTTTTTGTCAAACACATTTGGGTATATATTTTCTTTCTTTCAACGTCCTGACGCTTCTGATTTCTGACTTCTGAATTCTGATTTCAGATTTCAGACTTCACCTTAATCACCTGATGTTCATCTCTCCCCTCTTGACACACTCTCCTTTTTTTCGTATATTGTGGCCGCTTTTTTTGAAAAACCAACAAAAATCTTCAATCAAACCAAAAACCAAATCCATGAAAAAGCTATTTACATTTCTTGCCGTAAGCTGTTTCATTGCATCGCTTACTGGCCAGACCATGAAACGCCAGTTATCCTTGCCGGATAATGGTAAATCAACCGACCCGGCCCCGATGTTCAACATTCCCGGCCATGAAAACATGCATCATTCCTTTCCGTTTGGCCGTTACCAAAAACCAACGGACAAGCTTTTAAAATCAGCAAATGAAACCAAACAAAAGCTCGATTCGACAATCTTCGCCTATAAGGACGATAACAGTGATTGGATTTTGTCCGGCAAAACTGAGTATCAGTACAATGAAAACGGAAAAGTAATCGTTGAAACCACTTACAACATGGAGACCAAACGGGAAGCAGGACAATGGATGAGAACCTATAAAGCGGAATATACTTACGACTTAAATAACATGCTCACCGAAAGAGTCACTTCCCTGTGGGATAACGAAAACAATCAGTGGAAGACAGTGTGGAAGAGTGAATATTCCTATGATGATAATGGGAATCTTATCCTGATAATATCATACACATGGAATCAGGAAAACAGCCAGTGGGAGGAAAACTGGAAAACTGAAATGGTTTATGATGAAAACGGGTATTTGATACTTCAAACCGGTAACGACTGGGATAAAGATGCCAACCAGTGGGTCAAAGATTACAAAACGGAATACTCCTATGACAATAGCGGTAACCTTGTATTGATGACTGATTATATCTGGGGAGGTAACCAGTGGCAAAATGATTACAAATGGGAAACTGAATATAACGACGACAATTACGTAACCGTTACAATCCAGTCTTTCTGGAACGGCAGCCAATGGGAATATGATGAGAAAACGGAATTTGCCTACGACGACCAGTGGAACACGATACTGGAAACCGTTTATTACTGGGGCAACGAACAATGGATAAACGATGACAAGTATGAATCAACATTTGAAGACAACGGGAATCTGGCGACAGAAACCTATTATGCCTGGAGTGAAGCTTCCGGCACCTGGGAGATTCAAAACAAAACCGATTATACGTATAACAATGATTATGCTTTCGAGGACCTTGTACTTCCTGTCGTTGAAGCTGATGGCGACGACCCCTGGTGGGAACTTTATTACAACCACATGCTCCTGACTGAAATTTATTCGTACGCAGACAAAGCCGGGAGAGAGTGGAAAGAGATGTACAGGAGCGATTTATATTATTCGGAGATTGATCTCACAGAAATTCACGAAATCACCAACGGCGGAATGCTTATCTATCCCAATCCGGCAAATAATGAATTTGGAGTCCGGAGTCCGGAGTTGAAACTTGGGGCTACCCTTGAAGTTTATGATATCAACGGGCGAAAACTTCTCGAAAAACACATCCCCGCCGGTAATGAAAGGGTAAAGGTAAATGTCAGCAATCTCCAAAGCGGAATGTATTTCTGCCGGATCACCACGGAGGAAGGAATTGTGACGAAGAAGGTGATGGTGGAATGAGAGCCGCCATGCCCCATCCTGAAGGATGGGGAAACTGACAGCGCAGGATGTATAACGCTATGAAACAAATCAATAGCCCGGCCTTTTAAGGTCGGGATATAAAAGGAAAAACAAACAAAAGAAAGTAAAACCAGACAACTATGCAACCGCCCTGTCATTTCGACAAGCGACGAAGGAGCGAGGAGAAATCCCCCGCGGACAAAGGTACTTTCCCGGGAGATTCCTAACCGACAACCCGCAAGCCAACCCGCTGGGGTCGGAATGACATTTAAGCCCAAATCATGGCCGCGGGCCATCTGAGGCGACCAACGGAAGCCAATAACGGGAAAAGCCCACTTGACGGCCGAAGGCCAAATGACGGGCGAAGCCAAATCCAAATATTCCCTACCTTTGAACATCCAATCAACACCAACCATTTTGTCAAACTAAAAATTTAACTGCTATGCTGAAATCAATCATTATTTTGGTGACCATCATTATTTTCCCTGCATTTGTTATTGCCCAGTGCACAGCTTACCTGCCTCCCGAGGGGACAACGCTTACTTATGCCAATTATAATAAAAAAGGAAAGCAAGCCTCCACAACGACCACACGGGTTACAAAGGTGGAAACAAAAGGCGATGAGCTTTTCTATCATGTCCATCAGCTTATCAGTACGGGCAAGAAAAAAGACGACATGGAAAGCGATCTGGTTTTCAAATGTATTGGAAATGAATTCATCATTGACATGCAATCGGTGATGAACCCCGAACAAATGGAAGCATACAAAGACGGAACCATTACGGTGACTTCCAACAAAATGGCTATTCCCGGCGACCTTGAACCCGGCATGGACCTGGAAGACGGTGAGCTAAAAATGGTCGTTCACATGGAACCCATGACGATTAACATATCGGCAAGGGCATTTTACCGGAAAGTGGAGGCAAAGGAAGAGATCACCGTACCGGCCGGCACATTTACCGCATACAAGATAAAAGGGTATATGGAAACCAAATTTGCTTTTATGCGCTTTGCTTACAAATCTGTGGACTGGTACGTTCCCGATCTGGGCATTGTCAGGTCGGAGTCATACGACAACAAAGACAAGCTGCTTGGCTATACCGAACTGATTAAGATAGAGAAATAGGGAGTTTGGAGTTTGGAGTCTGGAGTTCGGTCTGGAGTCTGGAGTTTGGAGTCTGGAGTCTGGAGTTCGGAGTTCCGAGTTTGGAGTTTGGAGTTCCGAGTTTGGAGTTTTCAGTCTGAATCTTCAGTCACCAGACAAAGATTACCTGATTTCCGGATTCAACCAATTCAACAGATTTAACCGATTTAACAGATTCAACAGATTCAACCGATTCAACCGATTTAACCGATTTAACAGATTCAGCAGATTTAACAGATTCAACAGATTCAACAGATTCAACAGATTCAACCGATTCATTATTAACCAACTACACCCATTGCACCAACTGCACCCATTGCACCCATTGCACCCATTGCACCAACTGCACCCATTCCCCTAATTTATCAAATCATCAAAGGTCGCGGTGATGGGCTGGTCATGCTCGAAATCATAAAGGGTAAGTTTCCTGACCTGGTAATAACTTTTCCAGTAATCCATTAACGCCCGTATGTAACCCATTCTGGCATTGTCGGTGTCAATTTGTGCCATATTCAGTTCAAGCACATCATTCACCATACCGATCATATATCTCTTTTGGGTAACCTCATAACGTTTGCGTGCTACGGTATCGGATTTTGCAGCAATTATCAATTGTCTTTTCTGCATATTGAACCGGGTAACAACGAGAAATATGTTTTGCTGAAAATCAATTTTTTCCTGTTCCACAGTGGTCTTCACAAGGTCCTGGTTTGATTCCGCCATCTTTATGTTACCCCGTGCTTTCCCCCAGTCGAGCAGCGGCAAGGTAATGCCCAGCGTCACCCTTTCCTCGTCCAGCGGATTTTTATACACCAGACTGATATCCGTGCTGGTCTGCGTCAGCCCGAAGCTGGCAAAAAGCTGGGCATCGAACCGGCCGTCCATTTTGGCGCGGTTCACCTCGCTTTGCGCTTCCAGCAGGCGTCGCTGAAACTGAAGGCCCGTGGACGTATTTTCCCTGGCCTGCTCAATGGCCTTTTGAACATCCACCGAAAAATAATCAATGTTTTCGGGAGGAATGAGTTCAACAGGATAATCATTTTTTAAACGCAAAAAAGATTTAAATTCAAAAACCATATTGTCATAATTCAGCCGGGCATCTTCCACGGCAGAGCGTGACTGCAACAGGTTCAGCTCCAGTTGAAGAAGTTCGTTTTCTGCAATTTTACCAAGGTTAAACCTCCCTTTGGCTATTCTGAAAAGGGTGTCGTAATTGGCTTCATTTGTTCTGGCAATTTCCACTTCGATCTGTGCCAGTAAAAGCGAAAAGAAACGATCCACGGCTTTTATGGCAACATCTTCGCGGGTTTCAATGTATATACGCTGGGCTTCTCTGAATTTCATGGGCTCAATCTTTTTGTCCCATTTGTAAGGATTGTAGGCGAAAATGGGTTGTCTGAAACCGATGGAAATGACACTGGACAGATATTGTCGCATTGTAGTGTCCGTAAAATAGTTATCTAACCGTTGAAGCCCTGATGTCAGGAAAACCTCGCCACCGGTAAAGCCCACTTTCTGGCTCAGGGTCATATTTACGGAATAATTGGCCAGGCTCTGCGGAGTGTAAACCGTACTGCCGTCCTGCGCCGCAATGGCATTGATGGTGCGGTTGATATTCGGGAGGGTGGCCTGAACCTGCAAGCCCGGCAAATAGGTAGCTTTGAAAGTACGGTAACCCCAGTAACTTTTCCGGTAAGTGTGCCTGGCCATTTCGGCGACTTCTTCTGGGCAATCCTGATGACATCATCCAGGGTATATCTTACCGGTTGCTGGGCTTGAGACTGATATCCCGTACTCATCCAGAGGATAATTAATGCAACTTTTCCAAAAACTTTCATTACAGGTAGTTTTATTGGTTTATATAATCCGGTCATTAAACTAACCATTTAATCAATCTTCAGTATTTAGTCTTTAATCTCCAGTTTTCAGTCTTCAGTCCCCGATCACTTTCACTAATCACTAATCACCAATCACAATTCTCCAATTACTATTAACCAGCCTCAATCATGCCTCAAGCTCTCCAGGGGATCCTGCTCCGAGGCTTTTTTGGCGGG
>JAADID010000236.1 GCA_013151505.1 Chlorobiota bacterium
CATCATTGCCGTTATTCTTCTTTTGATTATCTTGTTTCAGAAGATGGTGAAGTCGTTTGAAAATCCTAAAACAAGTCCTGAACAAACGCCTTCTGATCTGGACATTCCTTTTGAAGAGATCCGGTTTGGAACAGCTAACAACCGGCAATGTTACGGCTGGCTGTTACGGGATAAAAAAACTTCGCCCACTGTTATTTTGGTACATGGCTGGGGCAGGAATGTGGGACGGATGTTGCCTTACATCAAAAATCTTTACGGCAAAGGATACAACCTGCTGGCTTTTGACTCAAGGAATCATGGAAACAGCGACGATGATGACCATTCCACCATGAAAAAATTTGCCGAAGACATTTCTGCCGCCATTGATTTTATTGAAAAACAATCCGGTATCAGAAATAAAAACATCGGTGTGATCGGGTTGTCCATTGGCGGCGCTGCGACCCTTTATGCCGCGGGACATGACGACCGGATCAATTGCGGCATCACTGTCGGGGCATTTGCCAATCCGCTGAACATGATGAGGCATCAATTGAGCAGCCACTATGTACCTTTTTATCCCCTCGGGTGGCTGCTGATCAAATATCTTCAAAAACGGGTGGGATTCCGGTTTGAAGAAATTGCTCCCGAAAGATTCATTGGAAAAACCAAAGCTGCTATTTTACTCATCCATGGTAAAGACGATAAAACAGTACCTTTTTCAAACGCTGAACAGCTGCTTGCTGCCGGAAATAAGAACGTTACACTCTGGGGTATTCCGGGCAGGGGGCATTCCGATTGCCATTTGGAAAAGGGATTCTGGAAAAAAGTGGATGGTTATTTGAATAATGTATTGAAATAAGACCACGCGGCGACGCGGCGTTCGCAGCGTGAAATTATTTTGTTTTGAATGACCGTCCCGAATTACTATTTTCGCAAATCATGAACAGGCAAGTCCTATGAAAAGAATCCATCTACTTCTGCTTTCCATCCTTTCAGGATTATTATTCTCGCTCTCCTGGCCAGAGCGGGGGTTCAGCCCGTTGATATTTGTTGCATTTGTTCCGCTGTTTTTTATTCAGCAATACCTTGGGGATTCACGCAAAAAAGGGATGTTCTGGTATGCCTGGCTGACATTCATTATCTGGAATGCCCTGACAACGTGGTGGATATGGAACTCGACTGGGGTGGGAGCCATTCTGGCCATTTTGCTGAATTCTTTGTTTGTAGCGATCATTTTCTGGCTTTTCCATATTTCCAAAAAGAAACTTTACCAAAACAAACGGGGATTTTTCATCCTGATCTTCTATTGGATCACCTGGGAATATTTCCACATGAACTGGGATTTAAGCTGGTCGTGGCTGAACCTCGGCAATGTTTTTTCCTCTGCTTACAAATGGATTCAGTGGTATGAATACACAGGCGCTCTCGGCGGTACATTATGGGTGCTTACCGGAAATATACTGGCCTATCATTTTATCAATTTCCTTTTTGTTTTAAAAGAAAAAAAACCAGCTATCCTCCACGGTGTTCTTTTTCTGTTGCTGTTTTTTGTTCCGGTAATATTTTCGTACCGGATTTATAATCATTATGAAGAAAAAGGGAAGTCCGTTGAAGTTGTGGTCATACAGCCCAATTCCGATCCATACAATGTGCAGTACGATCTCGATCCCGATATTTTGCTGGACCGGAATCTCAAACTGGCTGAACAGGGTATTACCGACAGCACCCGGTTTGTTGTGTTTCCCGAATCCACGCTTTATGACGGCAGGTACGGCATCTGGGAAGGCGCACTTTCAAGGTCTCCTTTGCTGAATAAAGTCAGGGCTTTTGCTATCAAACACCCGCAGATCAACATAGTGATCGGGGCATCCACATCCCGCCTGATCGGCAAAAACGATAAGAAAACCCATGCAGCACGCAAATTCAGAAACGGTAACGGATATTACTATGTTTATAATACCGCTTTCATGATCGACCGCCAGGGTGTGTTTCAGATACATCATAAATCGAAACTGACTCCCGGTGTTGAGATCATGCCTTCGTGGGGCATACTGAAGCCACTGGAAAAGCTGGCAGTTAACCTTGGCGGTATGACCGGCACACTGAAAAAAGATGACTCTACCGTTGTATTTTTTGATAAAGAGGGAGTGGGCGTTTCTCCGGTAATTTGTTACGAATCAATTTACGGGGAGTTTGTCGCCAAAACCATCCGGAAAGGCGCAGGGTTGATTTTTGTGATCACCAACGACGGCTGGTGGGGCAATACTCCCGGTTACAGGCAGCATTTTCTTTTTTCGATACTCCGGGCCATTGAAACGCGCCGGGACCTGGCCCGTTCGGCCAACACAGGCATTTCAGCTTTCATCAATCAACGCGGAGATGTTTCACAAAAGACAAAATACTGGGAACCTGCTGTCATCAGGCAAAGTTTGCAAGTCAATACCGAGGAAACCTATTACGTAAAATACGGCGATTACCTTGCCCGCATATCAATCTTTATCAGTGCTTTCATTTTTCTGATTGCCATGGTCAGAGGATATCTGTATAAAAAGAAAAGTTTGTTTTAAAAAATATATTTCCCCTTCCGGCGTTTGCCTGACAAAATGGATTTATAAATTAACCCTTTGTGGAACAGGTAAAAATGACAGTCATGCTGATTTGGGACACAAATGCAAAGTTTCAGGTCAGGATAGTGATGGTTTAGCCTGTTTTTCAACTTGTTAGAGTGTGAAAAACAGATTTTTGTCAGTATAAAATGCAACAGGCATAATAATTGCACGGCGAATATTTGTAATTTTGCAAAAATTATGGAAGACGAAAATTTCAAACGGGATTTAGATGAATTGTTCCACCTGTTTAGGAAGGTGGTCGAGAACCGGGACCTCGGTGATATGCCGGGAATGGATCAGTTCATGTTGCAGCAATTGAAGTTCCTTTTCAGCAATTACGATCAAATGAAGGATAAGATTGCGGAGCAACTGGAAGGACAGTTCGGTGAATCCATAAAGGAAATGGTCCACACACTGGTATTGCAACTTCGTGAGGAAGTGGGGGAAGATGAATTGTTAACCGGCAAAAAAGAAGAACCCAAACCTCAAATTGCTATCAATGAAAGAGAAAGCGATATTGTAAAAATTGATGAGATGCTCAAAAATCCGAATCTGACCGAAGAACAGGTCAACAAATTACTGGACCGCAGGGCAGAACTGACTTCTTTATAACAATTCTCAAAACCTCATAACCTTAAATTTATGGCATTCAATCCCAGGGCCTATTTTGCCAATTATTTAAAAAAGAAAAAACCTTTTACCATCATCACCGATATTTTATTTATCGTTCTGATCATTCTTCTCCTTATTCCCGGCACAAGGAAAGAGGTTTCCTCATTTTTTATCCGCCTGACCTCGTTTGCCCCTTCTGCGCTTGATGCAGACGAACAATACAATGTGGACAAAACGGCCTATTCATGGGAAATATATGATATGAACGGCCAACCGATAAAATTCGACGAATTAAATGAAAAACCGGTTTTTCTCAATTTCTGGGCAACATGGTGTCCTCCATGTATTGCAGAAATGCCGGGCATTGCCGAACTTTATGAAAAGTATAAAAATGACGTTAATTTTGTTTTCGTGACCAATGAAAAACCGCAGGCTGTTGAAAAATTTGCACTCAAGCATAATTACAAGGATCTTCCTTTTTACTTTACCGGCCCGGTTCCTTCCGTTTTTGCAAGCACCAGCATCCCGGCAACGTTCATTATCAGCAGAAAAGGAAAAGTGGTACTGAATAAAAAAGGGGCTGCACGTTGGAATACGGGAAAAACCGAAAGACTATTAAAACAATTGATCGAAGAATAAGCCGTTATACATTCAAATATTATCTTTGCCTGTTGAAATACGACATGAATATGAAAAAGATAAAAGTTACTTTACTCCTTTTGGCCACAATGATACTGTCGCAAGGAATTATGGCCCAGGTACTCAGCGAAAACACCAAGCGAAAATTTACCGTCGGGGTCAACTTATACACAACGTGGTGGCAAACCGAGTTCCTTAACCCCGATGTAAAAACACGCACCATAAATCAGGGGGTTGATGTTTTTTTCATGTATAATATAGCTTTGAAGGAAAACAGTTTGAATTCTTTTTCAGTCGGATTGGAAATTCGAAATGAAAACATGTACACCAATGCAACCATTAATGACATCAAAGCCGATACCATCGTATTTACACCCATCGAAGAAAACTACAAAAGGTCGAAAATTAACATGACTTACATTGGTCTGCCTTTGGAACTCAAATTCAGGGCCAAAAATGGATTCAAAGCGAACATAGGTTTTAAGGTAGGTTACAGGATTGACAGTAAGCAGTTGTACGTCGGTGACCGTCCCGATGATCAGAAAAGGGTTAAAGTAAAAACAAAGAAGATCAATAAGATGGAAGACTTTTCTTACGGCCCTTTCCTACGGATCGGTTACAAATGGATCACGGCTTATGCTTATTATGAATTATCCAAAAAATTCAAGAGGGACCTGGGTCCAAAAGTTTCAGCGGTATCGTTGGGTATTTCGGTAACTCCTTTCTGAAAAACGTTTTATCATTCGTTGTAAACGACCCAAAGCAACACCGTCCCGGTAATTTTCAGGCTTTCTTTGTCAATGACCGACATGTTGTCGCCGGTTGTGTGCCAGTATTCAAAAAACGTCCCGTTTGAACTCTCGGGTCGCAGGTCAATGATGTCTATTGAAGGGATTTTCAAATATTCATTCACAAACACATGGTCATCACTGATGGCGGGGCCGTCGTCGTTGACAAAGTTGTCTCCGTAACCCAGGTCCTGGGCTACACCCCAGACTTTATCGAGGTAATACCGGGCATATTCTCTTGAATAGGCTTCTTTGCGAAAGACCGGGTCACTGGCTCCAACCATATCGAGCAAGATGCCAAAGCGGGCGGAATAACCGTAAACATGCGGATTTTTTGCCCAGTACTGTGAACCCAGTCCCCAATATTCTTCATTATACATTTTAAGATCGGCCGGAGGGCCCCAGTCTTCCAGGTCAAACAAAACAATATCAACGCCCACATCCGGATTTTTCAGGTGAAACTGCCGGGCCATTTCCAGCAACACACCTACCCCGCTTGCACCGTCGTTGGCCGCATCAACAGGTGTACGGCGTTTGGAAGGATCGGGGTCATGATCGGCAAAAGGTCGCGAGTCCCAGTGCGACATGAGCAGTATCCTTTTTTTCTTTTCGGGATTGAACGAAGCGATGATGTTGCTTCCGTTACGGATCATCTTATCATAAGTGCGTGCTTTGAAATGCTGGTCAATAACCGTATCGCTGTATTGTTGTAACTTTCCGGTCAGCCATTTTAAACACTTTTTATGTGCTTTTGTTCCCGGCACCCTCGGGCCGAACAACACCTGTTTTTCCACAAAATAATAAGCCGAATCAGCGTTGAATGCGGGAACGGTCACCATTTTTTTCTTTAAAGGTTTGTTTTTTGTCCGGGAAGCTTTCTGTCCCTGGTCACAGGAAGACGATGCCACGAAAACCAGGATCAGCAAGACAAGAAAAGATAAGAATTTCATCATTTCAAAATTAATGCCCAAAAGTAGATAAAATGTTTTGCGGTTGAGCATGTTTTCATGATTGACACTGATTTTATTTTTGATTTTAGACGCGAATTTGCGCGGATTGGTTGTGATTTATTTAAACGAACTTTTAATGTTCTTTTTTGATTAATGTGAACAGCCTTAAATTCAAACCCAGTTCGATGGTTCACCGAATTTGCCGCTGAAAACCAGTTCCTTTAAAGAACGTCTTTTGCGCTCTTCAATTTCGGATTTGTACATATCCTCCGGCAGTTCGTCCGTGTTACCGTAATACCCGAACGCTGTCACGGTAATTGCCTGGTAATCGTCGGGAATAGCAAACAGTTCTGCCGCCTTTTTCGCATCAAAGCCGCTCATCTGGTGGCCGAAAAGTCCCTGATTTACCGCTTCGGTAACCATCATGGCCACGGCCTGCCCTGTATCGTATTTGAAAGTAACGTTATTCTTCCCGTTACGTGTGTGGGTTTTTTTCCCGATATTCAGAACAAGCACGGGCGCTTTTCCTGCCCACTGCCGGTTCCATTCCACCAGTGTTTCAAGGATCATATCCCAGGTTTTGTCTCCTTTTACACCGACAATAAACCGCCAGGGTTGTTCATTAAAGGCAGACGGCGCCCAGCGTGCTGCTTCAAGGATGCTTTGAAACTTTTCTGTTTCCACGGGTTTCTCACTGTAGGCCCGCGGACTCCAGCGGTGTTTCAGCAATTCGTTGATGGGGTAATTGTTGTTGGTTGGTTTTTTCATTTTTTAGGTTGTATAATCAGCAGATTGAATTATTGTTTTTTCTTTTCCGTTTTTGAATAATGTCAATATTCAGCTCGTAATCCGTGTATCTTTCTCCGGATTGGGATTTTATTAAGATTCTTTTATTCTCGGTAAAATATGCGACAAATATATAGGTTATTCTCCTATAGGTTATTCTCCGCAGAATTCCGTTTTGGCTGCAAATGAATTGTCTATTTCCATTTTTCAGGAGCCAATTGTTTAATTGCAGGTTAAAAAATTCTTACCTTTGAAAAGTGACCAATCCATGAAAATAACGTCCATGAAAAAGGCATTACTCTTATTACTACTGATTATCCCTTACCAATTTTCGGGACAGAATTATAAACTGATCAACGCTTCATCAAAAAAATTATTTATTACCTGGCCGGATTCACTTTTTACTTACAGCTTATCAATTGATTCGGCAAAGGCCGCGGGACCGGATTCGGTTTATTACAACTTTTTCGGATTAAATCCGGAAATTATCGAAAGCGATACCTGTGATTTTTGGTTGGGTAATTATTGTCAACAGCAAAATTATCCTGTCTGGTCCGGGCCGCTTATCAAATATGATAATTCCGAAAATTACCTCTTTTTCAATTTACGGAACGACAGTCTTGATTTTCATTTCAGCACTACCGCTGACAGTTCAATCAAATTCTTTGAAGACAGTATCCAGGTTTTTTCAATATTGTATGAAAAAACGGATACTTTAACCATTCTCGGACAATTGGATTCCGCCCGTTTTTTTAAAATTATTCATTCGGATACAGCTGGCAATCCTGTCGATTCCCCGTTAAACGGAAAAGATATCATTATTGCTAAAAATCTGGGGCTGACGAGTTTTTTTACCGTTGATTCGTTTCCGGAAGTCTTAAAACCTTTAAGGTTAATCGGCGACGAAACGCAAAATGCCGGATTGTACAAGTTGACAAATGAAATAATATATGATTATCACCCGGACGATGAAATCCAGATTGACGACTGGGTATATTATGAGCCGGGATCACATCCGCCCTGGGATAACTACACCAGATACACAAAACTGACTATTTTGAACAGGACTGACCTTGAAGACAGTATAATATACCGGGCACAAAGAACTTATTTTTATTTGGATTCGACAGATATTTTCAACGATACGATTACACTGAAGTACCCCAGGTCAAAAATTATCGCCCGAATACCGTTTGAGAAATACGACGGACAGGAGAAAAAGCTTTTTATCGATAATTATTGTGATACACCGCATTGGACTTATACTGTCTCTTTTGTTGACGGACCCGAATATTGTGCAGCCGATAATTGCTGGGGGGGAAAAGATACTTTCGGACCTCCCGTACACAGATTTAAGAAATTTATTCAAGGTGTGGGACTGGTTTATAAAGAAGAATGGAATGATTTTCCGGGTTATACTTATTCCATCGGAAATCGGATTGTTTATACCAAATTGCAGGGGAAAGTTTGCGGAAAAGAAGTTATTGCAGGAGTAAATTCTTATGTTGTTCCCGAAACGCAAATAGTTTTAAGTCCAAATCCGTCTTCATCAACAGTTCATATTTCATCACCCTTAACAATTACCCGTTTGGTTTTATTTAATGTAACGGGAGGTAAAATTCTTTCCGGTGAGCCAAATGGGAAACAAACATTAATTGATGTCAATAGTTATCCCGAGGGTCTTTATTTTGTAAGGATATGGCTTGCCAATAAACAGGTAATCGTAAAAAAACTGATATTGTCCGGAAGATAATCTGAAGGCCTTCCCGTAAATAATCAACAAATTTTAAGAACTTCCTGTCAAATCATCGGTATGCCCTGTATAATATCGGCTGGTCTTTTTGCTTTTGAGAATGTACACGTAAAACATGGTGTCAAAGACTTAATAAAAAAGCCCGCCTTCCTCACGCTGATACGTGTTTTCGGCGGGCGGTGTCGGGGTGGGGAGATTCGAACTCCCGGCCTCTACGTCCCGAACGTAGCGCGCTAACCGGACTGCGCCACACCCCGATAATATTTTTAA
>JAADID010000110.1 GCA_013151505.1 Chlorobiota bacterium
GTGGACAAACTGAAACGCATGGGCCGTTTTGCCGCATACAAAGAGTTTTAAAACTTTTTGTTTTATCTTTAAGCCACAATTAAATCTATGAAAACGGTATATATAGTACGTCATGCCAAATCATCGTGGGAGGATATGACCTTGTCTGACCACGACCGGCCTTTGTTGCCTGTGGGGGTAAAACGGACAAAAAAGATCGCTGAATTCCTGAAGAATAAAAAGATTCATCCCGAGGTGATGTTGTCCAGCTCTGCTGTCAGGGCGTTGGAAACAGCAAAAATCATTGCCCGCGAAACAGGCTTTCCTGTGGAAAAAATTAAAATTGAGGAACGGCTGTACCATGCTTCGGAAGAAACCATACTTGAGGAATTGTCTGCTTTACCCGATAAAATCGAATCGGCCATGGTCTTCGGGCATAACCCCACATTGACATGGTTTGTCAGCCGTTACATCAAAACCGGGATTGACAATCTTCCCACTTCGGGTGTGGTGGGCATTCAGTATAAAACCGACCGATGGGAAAACGTTGCGAATGCCCGTTCAAAAGTTCGTTTGATCATTTTTCCAAGAATGCTGAAATAAATCTATGATTGCAAAAAAAAATAACTTGTTTATTAACCGTGAAATTTCATGGCTTTACTTCAACGAGCGGGTGTTACAGGAAGCTGTGGACCAAAATAATCCGCTGATCGAACGGCTGAAGTTCCTCGGCATTTTTTCCAACAACCGCGATGAATTTTTCAGGGTGAGGGTAGCTACCATCAAACGCATGATGAATATGGAAAAAAGCAAAAAAGATGTCCTGGATTATGATCCTGCGGAAGTGTTACAACGGATACTTGAAATTGTTGAAGAACAGGAAAAAAAGTTTACACAAACCTTTTTTGAGATAAAAGAAGAACTGGCCGCGGAAAATATCATTTTTGTGAATGAACAAGAACTGGATAAACAGCAGGGAAAATATGTCCAGCAATACTTTAACAGCGAGATCAGGCCGTTCCTTTTCCCCATCATGCTCAAGAATCTCAAAACTCCCGATGCCTTGCGCGACGGCTACATTTATCTTGTGGTGATCATGAAAGATTCTACCGGCGCGCAGCTTGAAGATTATTCTCTCATTATGCTGCCGACGGATAGTGTTCCGCGGTTTATCCAACTGCCTTCAAAAGGGGGAAAGCACTACCTGATCATGCTCGATGATGTGATGCGGTATTCGATGGGTGAGATATTCGGCATGTTCGGGTACGATACTTTTGAGGCCTATACCATAAAATTTACGAGGGATGCCGAACTGGATATTGATGATGATGTTTCAAAAAGTTTTATTGAGTTGCTGCAGGAAAGCGTGAAGAAAAGAAAAAAAGGTGTGCCGGTCCGTTTTGTTTACGACAAAGATATTCCCGACTTTCTGCTTCAGCGATTGTTACAGAAACTGTATATTGATAAATCCGATAATTTGCGTGGAGGCGGACGATATCATAATTTCAAGGATTTTATCTCCTTTCCCATTATGGGCTCTAAAAAACTTGTGTACCCGCCGATGCCTCCCTTACGGCACAAACTGCTGCCGCGCAACAGAAGCATTCTGAATGTAATCCGTGAACAAGATGTTATTTTGCATTACCCTTACCAGTCCTTCCAATATCTTGTTGACCTGCTGCGTGAAGCGGCTATTGACCCGCAGGTGAGGGCCATCAAAATGACTTTTTACCGTGCCGCCCGCAATTCGAACGTAATGAATGCCCTGATCAATGCAGCGAGAAACGGGAAAAATGTTACCGTCTTTCTCGAAATTCAGGCACGGTTTGACGAAGAAGCCAACATTTACTGGGTGGAACGGCTGAGCGAAGAAGGCGTCAAGATCATCAAAACCCTTCCCGGTTTCAAGGTGCATGCCAAACTTATGCTTATCAGGCGGAAAGAGAACGGTGAAAACGTTTATTACGCCAACATCAGTACGGGGAATTTTAATGAATCCACGGCGAAAGTTTATACTGACGAAAGCCTGCTGACCGCCCATCCGGGGCTGACGCAAGAAGTGAATACCCTGTTCCATCTTTTTGAGGCGCCGTACAATCCTCCGCAATTCAAGCATTTACTTGTTGCGCCATACTACCTGCGTAAGAATCTGATCAAGCTGTTGAATGTGGAAATAAAGAATGCCGCAAAAGGGAAAGAGGCATGGGCCATCATCAAACTGAATAACCTTGTTGACCCGAAAATTGCCAGAAAATTGTATCAGGCATCCCAGGCCGGCGTGAGAATTGATCTGTTGTGCCGTGGCATCTGTGTTCTGAAACCCGGCATCAAAGGATTAAGCGAAAACATCAATGCCATCAGCATCGTGGATAAGTTCCTTGAACATTCACGGATATTCATTTTTGCCAACGATGGTAACCCGAAATACTATTTTGGCTCTGCCGACTGGATGGTCCGTAACTTCGACCACCGGTTTGAGGTGATCTGTCCTATTTACGACAAAAAAATCCAGAAAGAGATACGCGATATTATTGATATCCAATTGATTGACAATGTGAAAGCCAGGTCACTGAAATTAGACCCCATTAATTCTTATCGTAAAACGAATTCGGACGTCCCTGTCCGTTCCCAGTTCATGATCTATGATTATCTGAAGGAAAAGAATGCTTGACTTTCAGATGATATCCCTTTCCGGGCTGGTGAATCCACCAACCGGTTTTTTGGATTTTAGCCGTCATGAAAAAGTGGAGGTATTAATTTTTATCAATTAATACTTACCTGAACTTCCTTTGGGCCGGTACAACTGGCGGTACCCCTGCGAAGCGTATAAGTTGCTTTTACATCATAATCTCCTGTACCCGGATAGGTATGCTCAATTTTATGATTGGACGAAGTTTCTGTTTTCCCGTCTCCAAAATCCCATTTGATTTCCGGATCCAAGGTGAACCGGCCATCCGTGTCATTGTTGATAAATTCAAAATGGACCAGCTTTGGGTTGGTTCCGTCAATTTGAACATCAATAGATAACAATGCTGACTCAAAGCCGCAATCAATTGCATCCTCAATTGCCTTTTTGCATCCGGGCTCAATGAAAAGAAAAGAGACGAATAAAATAACCGGAATAAAATGTTTCATTTTAAAATGATTTAAGGTTTATATTACAATGGATTCTAACGGTGTTTGACAGGTAAAGTTACGATATAGTCATTTTTCAAAGATTTGAATCCTTACGATTGCAACAGAAAATTATTGTTTCTGAAAAATGACTATCTGGTATTCGTAGCCACCCACCACCTTGAACGACTTTTCGGGTTTGAACACTTTCAGTTTTTTCAACTCTTTTTGTTTCTCCAGTCTTTCCAGATGCATCCTGCCTTCATTGGGACCGAAATGGGCATCCCAGACAATGATGCTGCTGTCAGGGATTACATTTAAGAAGTTCTCTCGTGTGGATAAACGATTCCTGGTTTTTGCCTGATCTCTGGGGTCAAGAAATAATTTGAATGCAAGGTAAGGGTCATAATAAACAATTTGAAAACGGTCAAGTTTATTGTTCTTTAGATAGTCAGCCACCTCATTCATTAATTGTTGCGGCTGGCTGGCATGAAAATATCTTTTATCCCGTTGAACCGTGTCGTTGATGAAAAACCCGAAAGCGACCACGAGTAAAACGGATATTACAATTCTCCACTGTTTTTTTGTGATATCATACAGGGTGCTGACCCCGGCCATGGCCGTCAGGGCTGCCAGGGGGGTCACCGAACCGATCACCCGGATAAGCCCGAGGGAATTTCCGATCCCTTTCCACCAGGCATAGGAATGGGCGGCAAAAAATACAAGGAAAGAAGCGATTACGAGTAGAAGGAAATAAAAAACGTCATCTGTTTTAAAACGGTCTTTTCTGACCCATTTGTACGACATGACAAAAATACCCAGGATAAAAAAGATACCGGGCAGCAATCCGAAAATGTTCGGGCTTTGGTGTATAAAATGAAACAGTGTGCCCGTACCGTAAATATCTTTCGCAGAACCGTGATAAGGCATGTCAGTGATGAGCCACCAGAAACTTTCATGAAAAGGCCATCCTGCCAGACTGAAAACCAGAAAACCGGTCAGCAAAAAGGGAAGTGCCGAATATTTTCTTTTGAGCAGAAATGCAAGAATAAATAAAGGCATCAACACAACCCCTTCGGTACGGGAAAACGGAAGCAGAGAAAAAATGACTGCCGACCAGATATATCTTTTTTTGAAAAACAGAAGAATAGCCAGCGTGATGAAGAAGCTGAAAGTAACTTCGGTAAGCGATGTGAACATCAGAGTGAAGTAAACCGGCATAAAAACAACGAGGAGCACCACAATCCATGCCTGATTAAAGTTAAAATACTTCGCAATTTTCCAGATAAGAAAAGCCGTGAAAAGTCCCATCAGCACATTATAAATCCGTGCTCCGTTAAAACCGAATTGTGCAAATGGAGAAATAAGGATCGTAAAAAGGGGTTTCCCCCAGTGATCGAAAAGCATATCGGGATATTTCCAACCCCAGAATGCCAATTTGAAATGTCCATAATTGTCAGCCCCGCCAAAACTGTTTTGGGTGTTGAAGATGACAATGATGAAAGTTGCCAGCAATGCAGAAAGGATAGCAAATACAAGGTATCTTTCTGACAGTTTTTTCATGATTAAGGTTCGAAAAATTCCTTTAAGGCAAATTATTTCCGTGAAAAGATATTATATTTTAAAATACTGAATATCGCCCGCATACCGTCTTTCCACCCGATCTTTTTTCCTTCTTCATACGTCCTTCCGTAATAAGAGATACCGACTTCATAAATTCTGACACCGGGTACACGGGAAACTTTGGCCGTCACTTCCGGCTCGAAGCCAAATCGCTTTTCAACCAGGTTCAGCGATTTGATGATATCGGACCTGAAAAGTTTATAGCAGGTTTCCATATCCGTCAGGTTCAGGTTGGTGAACATATTTGACAGGGAAGTGAGAAACTTGTTTCCGATGGAATGCCAGAAAAAAAGGATGCGATGGGGATTGCCCCCGAGGAAACGCGATCCGTAAACCACGTCGGCATATCCGTCAATAACCGGCTTTAACAACAGGTTATATTCCTGCGGATCGTATTCCAGGTCAGCGTCCTGGATGATGATGTAATCACCCGTTGCTTCTTTTATACCCCGGTGCAAGGCAGCGCCTTTGCCCATGTTTTTCGGCTGGTTGTACAAAACGATATTGTGGTCCGGATGATCTTTGATGTATTTTTCAATGACCGTTTTAGTTTCATCGGTAGAGTAATCGTTAACAATAATGATTTCTTTTTCAAATCCGCCGACTAATTTCAGGTCTGTTACTTTATCTAATATCAAATGGATTGTCCCGGCTTCGTTATAGGCGGGTATAATGATGGATAATGTTCTCATAGCATTGTTAAAATAAAATGGCAAAGATAGAAAAAGGAATCACTGGCAATTATTAAAAACCGAAGGATGAATTTTAAACAGTCTCTCAAGCCTGTACATATTATTTTTGAACTCCACTTTCAAAGACATGGATTACGTGTTTCTTCAGAAGTTCAAATCTTATCCACCCTAATTTTTTTTCATTCAAGAACATAACCCCAATATAAGATTCTGTTTCGAGTGGGAAAGGAATAAAGCAAGAATTTCCGCACGATTGATAATGGTTTATTGTCGTATCACCGTGTGTTTCTCCATACTCAATATAAAAACAATCAGTATCGGCAATTAGGGATTTATCATTTACATAGACATCGTATTCGCTTATTGTGTCTCCTTGATCCAAAGGAAAAAAATATGATAAAGGTTTTATCTTGTATATTTTATCAGAGCTATCCTTTCTTGTGCACACATGAGCATGATATTTTGTGATTAAAACCGTTCCATCATCTTTATTGTATGTATGGGTATAAATATGCTCCCAAATCGTATCTGTATCGCGAAGACCAAAAATACCAATATTGTTATGCAATACTTTAATGGTTGAATTAGGCAAATCACCTACTTCCGGGGAACCGTTTACGACACATTCAAACTGAATATCATAAATACTATCGTTGTTAATATCAAGATTAAATCTTACCGGCCAATTGTAATCACCTATGATTGTCGTGTCGTAAACATTAATTTGCATGTTTTCATTTTGTCCGATACTGATTTTATTTTCTACTGTTGGTACTGGTTCATCGTCAACGTCCTCTTTGTTTTTGTGGCAAGCTGACAACAAAATTAATAAGGCCACATAAATAATTACTCGTGTTTTCATTTGACTTTTGCATTGGTCAACAAAACACTTATCCATTGAGGATAGTATTTTGTATTTGTGAATAAATTAAGCGTGCCTGTCAAAGGTAATTATTTTATTTTTGTATTGGTTATGTTAAACAATGATTTTTTCCGGAAAGCTTTGTTTTATATCTTCCTGGCTCTGTTAACTTTAAATGTTTCAGGACAAGATACCGCAATCAAATATATTTTTCTTGGCCATTGTTATGAACCCGTGCCACCGGGAAACAAAGTTGATTCCCGTGTTGAAGAATTTGATTTCACAAATTTTACGGGCATCTGGCTTGGCGGCGATGTTTGTATTGAAGCCATGGTGAATTATTCAACAGTCCTGTATATTGATAGTTTATTTAACTTAAGTAACCCTGAAACACATTGGGCACTTGGCAACCATGATGCCCGTGAGGGCAATTGGGAGTGGTACAGGGAATTCACCGGCCGGGATACTTATTATGCGTATTGCAGTCATGGAATAACCCGGATAATTATGAATACAAATCTTGTCCCGACCCAGTGTGAAATGTTAAATGATGAATATACGATGATCAGCAATGTATGTGATACGATTTCAAAATCAAACCATTTGATCTTGCTGATGCATCATGGTTTGTGGCGGGATGTCCCTGACCTGCCGCCTCCCTCTACCTATGCCCACAGTGATTTAAAATACTGGAATGCCAATTGTGATTCAGTAAATAATTAATTTCCCTTTATATTTTATTGCAGGGTTTGTTTCGGAACGAATTTGGTAAAAATAGATTCCGGGCGACAAGTTTCCGGTATTGAAGTTATAGGCGGGAGGATAAATAATCATAGAATGAACCGTGGAACCATAAATAGAAATCAAATTCAATCTGTAATTCATTAAAGGAATGCCCGGTTTCATTTTTATTTTTCCATTTCCTCTTAAAGGATTTGGAAAAATCATCGGTACACCATCTGAAATAACATCTCTCCCGTTTAATATGTAATCGATCATGCCATTTTTGTCAACTTTTTTGACTAAAAAATCATAATTCCCGTTACCATAGCTGTTGGTCTGGCCAATAACGACACATCCGCCGTCATCAGTAGAATAGTCATTGACTATGATGATTTCCTTTTCAAAGCCACCGATCAAATTTACCCCCAATACTTTATCCAATATCAGATGAATTGTCCGGGCTTCATTATATGCGGGAATAATAATAGAAAGTGTTTTTGTTATTGCTGTTCTGCTTAATAATATTGGACAAGTATAATAATTGCATTGGGATAGAACTGTCTTTAATCCTTACTGAATATCTTATTGTTTTATTATTTTTGTGACATGTTAAGATTTTTTATTCCCCTGTTTTTTGTTGGCTTGGCGTTTTCGGCAAATACTCAACAATATAGTCAAACAGTCACTTATTTATTTGCGGGTCATACGATGCAGTTAAATGATGTGGGAGATAAAATAGATTACAGGCTGGAAGGGCTTGATAAGAGTGTATATGATGGCATTTGGTTAGGTGGTGATGTTTGTATCGAACCTTTGTTAAACTATTCTACTGTACAATATATAGACAGCGTAATTGATCTGGGAAATCCGGAAACTCACTGGGCCATGGGCAACCACGATGCCCGGGAAGGAAACTGGGAGTGGTATGAAGAATTTACCGGCAGACCAACCTATTATGCATATACCAGCAATAACATAACCAGAATCATTCTTAACACAAATCTGGTTCCAACGAATTGCGAAATGATTGATGACCAGTACAAGCTAATTACCAATGTTTGTGACACAATAAATAAATCCTACTACTTGATCTTATTAATGCATCATGGCCTATGGAGAGACATACCCGGTTTACCACAGCCTGTTACATACGCAAACAGCGACCTTGTTTACTGGAGCGCCAACTGCGATTCTGTTAATACACCTTTTAGCAAGTTTATTTATCCGAAGTTATTAGATGTCCAAAAACGGGGGATTAAAGTAATCTGTTTAATGGGCGATTTAAGTGGCAATAAAAAAACTTTCAATCGAATATCAGACGATGGTATCCAGTTTT
>JAADID010000340.1 GCA_013151505.1 Chlorobiota bacterium
AATTATAATGGCTTAAGTCCTCCCGTCGCTGCAAGCTTGGCAGGAAGACTTAAGCTAGGGGGGCACCTCTAAAACAGTTACAACCCCAGACTCATACTCACCAACTCGGTAATGTCATAATTCTTTACTTCTTCCTCTTTGTTTTTGTATTTGATGCCGTCGGTTATCATGGTCATGCAGAAGGGACAAGCCGTGCAGATGATCTCGGCGCCGGTTTCGAGGGCTTCTTCCGTACGCTCGATAAACACCTCTTTTTCACCCTTTTCGGCTTCCTTGAACATCTGACCGCCGCCGGCGCCACAGCAAAGTGCGAAGCTCTTGTGGCGTTCCATCTCAACATTGACAACGGGAATGGCTTTGAGCACGTCGCGGGGTGCTTCATATTCGTCGTTGGCCCTGCCGAGATAACACGGATCGTGGAAAGTGATCTTTTTGCCTTTTAGTGTGTCGCCGTTCAGGTTCAGTTTCTTTTCTGCTATCATCTTTTGCAGGAACTGTGTGTGGTGGATCACCTCATAATGTCCGTCAAAATCGGGATATTCATTTTTTAAAGTATTGAAATCATGCGGGTCGCAGGTGATGATCTTTTTCACCTCATAACCGTTCAGCACTTCAATATTCATCATGGCCTGCATCTGGTAGAGCATTTCGTTTCCGGCACGGCGGGCCACATCTCCGCTGTCGCTCTCTTCAGTGCCCAGCACGGCATAATCTGTCTTAAGATGGTTCAGTATTTTGACGAATTCACGGGTCACTTTCTTGTACCGGTCGTCAAAGGCCCCTGCCGACCCCACCCAGAACAGGAATTCGGGCTTTTCGCCGGCAGCAAACCTGTCAGCCATTAAAGGCACTTCCAGACCTTCGGCCCACAGCATACGGTCTTCGGGGGAGAATTGCCACGGCGCCCCGTTGTTTTCGATGTTGGCAAATACCGTGTTCAGTCCCGACGGGGCTTTTGATTCTTCCAGCACGAGGTAACGGCGCATATCCAGGATAAGCGATGGCTGGTTGATGTTTACCGGACATTCGCGGGCACAGGCATTACAGAGGGTACAGGCCCACAGCTCTTCTTCAGACAGGTAGGTTCCGTTCAGGTGTTTGCCGTCATCGTAGTTCTTTCCTTCTTTCACCAGTCCGGGCCCTTTTTCTTTCATCCGGGCGCGGGTATCCATCATCACCTTACGGGGAGAAAGCAGCTTGCCGGTAATATTTGCCGGACACACCGAAGTACACCGGCCGCATTCGGTACACGATAAAGAATTAAAATACTGAATCCAGTTTGTGTCTTCGACATCCAGCACGCCGAAACGTTCGGGCTCGCCTTCATCTTCCGGTGCTTCGGCGAAAGCTGCATTGGGATCCATCATCAGTTTTACCTCTTTCGTGATATTGGGCATATTATCCACATATCCCAACGGTTCCAGCTTGCTGATGAACACATTGGGCACCGACATAAACACATGAAAATGTTTGGAATAGGGTAGAATATTGGCAAAAATGAAGATCAGTAAAATATGTGACCACCAGTTAAACTGGTACCAGAACCAGGCTGTTTCGGCTGAAGTTCCGACAAAATGTGAAGCAATCCAATTGCCAACGGGATAAACACCTGCCGCATTTTCTCCTGTGGCCTGCGTCCATAAAACATAGTTCACGTTCATGGCCGAAAGCGATACCATTAACAGAAAGATCAGGACAAGTGCAAGGTTTGCATCTGCTTTGGAAACGGGTTTCATCTCGGGTCCGTAAAACCTTTTGATATGCATAAAAAGTCTGCGGATAAGAAAGCCGATGATGGACAAGGCAATGACCGGGGCAAAAATATCCCCGCTGGCCATCATAAAATCATAAAAGCCACCCAGTCCCTGAAAGATCTTTTCAGTGCCGAAAAGACCGTCAACGACCATTTCGAGACTGCCGAAAAGGATCAGGATAAAGCCCCACCAAACAAGGGCATGCATTAGCCCGACCAATGGCCTGCGTAATATTTTCTCTTGCAGGAAGGCAACCTTAATGGTTATCCAGAGCCGTTTTCCGAAATGTCCCAGCGGTTTCTTTTTGGTAAATTTGAAATATCTGAAAAGGTGGCTGATTGTCCAGGCAAAAACCCCGAATGTGATAAGAAGGGTGATGGCAAAAACGATCTGTTTAATCATGTTGTATTGGTTTTTAGATTTTGGATTACAAGGTTAATAATATTTGGATTTAGAATGAAAATAAATTTCATGACGGGTTACGGATTACGAGTTACGGTGTGCGGATTTAACTGATGTATATGGCACGAGGGAAACACCGGATACTTAACCCCTAACCCCAAACTTTATTTATCTTTGCCTGTAATCTTAAAATGAAGTAGGAATATGCAGGCACCAAAAATTTATAAGCCGAAAAATCATGTGAGAATCGTAACGGCAGCTTCCCTTTTTGACGGCCATGACGCAGCCATCAATGTGATGCGCCGTATCATCCAGTCCAGCGGAGCCGAAGTGATCCACCTGGGTCATAACCGCTCGGTACACGAGATCGTTAATGCAGCCGTTCAGGAAGATGCGCAAGCCATTGCGATCACTTCCTACCAGGGGGGACACATGGAGTTTTTCACTTACATGTATGATATGCTTAAGGAAAAGGGGTGCGAACACATTAAAATTTTTGGCGGCGGCGGTGGCGTCATCCTCCCCGACGAGATGGAAGCTTTGCATAAATATGGGATTACCAGGATATATTCTCCCGATGACGGCATGAAGATGGGGTTGCAGGGAATGATCAACGACCTGCTGGAAAAGTCGGATTTTCCTACCGGGAAAGGCATTAAGGTTACCAAAGAAGATATACTGAACAGAGATTATGTGTCCATTGCCAGGTTGATATCGGCAGCTGAAAACAACCGCAAAGAGGTAAAAAAACTGCTGGATGAGCTGGCAGAAATTGCCCAAACCAAAAAATCACCCGTACTGGGGATTACTGGCACAGGAGGTGCAGGAAAATCTTCGCTTGTGGATGAAATCGTCAGGCGGTTTACAACCGATTTTCCGGACAAAACCATGGCCATCATTTCGGTTGATCCTTCAAAACGAAAGTCGGGCGGCGCCCTGCTGGGTGACCGTATCAGGATGAACGCCATTGATACGCCGCAGGTTTATATGCGTTCGCTGGCTACACGTCAGTCGAACCTTTCCATTTCGAAATATGTGAAAGATGCCGAAACCGTTGCCCACGCTGCCGGTTTCGACCTGATTATCCTTGAAACTTCCGGCATCGGCCAGTCCGATACGTCAATTATTGACCACAGTGATGTATCACTGTATGTGATGACACCGGATTATGGCGCTGCGACACAGCTGGAAAAGATAGATATGCTGGATTTTGCCGATATCATTGCCCTGAACAAATTCGACAAACGGGGCGCCATGGATGCTTTGCGAGATGTGCGAAAACAATATCAGCGTAATCATTTGTTATTTGAAAAGAATGTGGACGACATGCCGGTATTCGGCACCATTGCTTCACAGTTTAACGACCCGGGAGTCAATCAGCTTTATGCCAACTTGCTGAAAAAGATCAGGGAAAAAACCGGTGTTGACTTTTATTCAAAGCACCATGAATCGACAGAAGTTCCTGAAAAAATATTCATCATCCCGCCACGAAGAGTACGATACCTTTCGGAAATTGCCGACACGGTCAGGAATTACAATAAATGGGCTGTGGATCAAAGCCGGATCGCGCAGAAACTTTTCAGCCTGAAACAAAGTATCGAAGCCATGAAAGAGGCCGGTGATACTGAAGGGGTTAAAAAGCTGAAAGAAATTTACAAACAAACGGAATTGCAACTGGACCCGAAAAACAAGCACCAGCTTAATCACTGGGAACAAAAGAAAAAGAAATACAGTGACAGGTATTTTGTTTTCAGGGTCAGGGACAAGGAAATAAAAATAGAAACACACACCGAATCACTTTCACACCTCAAAATACCTAAGGTGGCCATGCCTCAATATGAAAGCTGGGGTGAAATATTAAAGTGGGTATTGAAAGAAAATGTTCCCGGAGAGTTTCCGTTTGCAGCGGGTGTATTTCCTTTTAAGCGCGAAGGTGAAGACCCCACCCGTATGTTTGCCGGGGAAGGCGGCCCCGAAAGGACAAACCGGCGTTTTCATTATGTCTCGCTGGGTATGCCGGCCAGAAGGCTTTCAACGGCTTTTGATTCGGTAACCCTTTACGGACAGGACCCCGACCGCAGACCTGATATTTACGGAAAGATCGGCAACTCGGGGGTTTCCATTTCCTGCCTCGATGATGCCAAGAAACTTTATTCCGGCTTTAACCTTGCCGACCCGAAAACTTCCGTTTCGATGACAATCAACGGGCCTGCACCTACTATGGTCGGGTATTTCATGAATGCAGCCATTGACCAGCAGTGTGAAATTTACATCAGGCAACACGGACTGGAAAAAGAAGTTGAAAAGAAAATCGCAAAGATTTACAAAGAAAAAGGAACCGAGAGGCCCGGGTACCAGGGAAAACTTCCCGAAGGCAATGACGGCCTTGGCCTGATGTTGCTGGGCGTTACCGGTGATATGGTATTGCCGGGAGAAGTTTACGAAAAAATAAAAAAAGAAACATTGTCGGTTGTTCGCGGAACGGTACAGGCTGATATTCTAAAAGAAGACCAGGCACAAAACACCTGTATTTTCTCTACCGATTTTTCGTTGAAACTCATGGGTGACATCCAGGAATATTTCATTGACCACAATGTGCAGAATTTTTACAGTGTTTCCATCTCGGGTTATCACATTGCAGAGGCAGGCGCCAACCCTATCAGCCAGGTGGCTTTTACACTGGCCAACGGGTTTACCTATGTGGAGTATTACAAGTCGAGAGGAATGGATGTAAATAAGTTTGCTCCCAACCTGTCTTTCTTTTTCTCAAATGGCATTGATCCGGAATATGCAGTTATCGGACGGGTTGCCCGCCTGATCTGGGCCAAAGCCATGAAACTGAAATACCATGCCAACGAACGTTCGCAGAAGCTGAAATACCATATTCAGACATCCGGGCGTTCATTGCATGCCCAGGAAATCGGATTTAACGACATACGAACCACACTTCAGGCGCTTTATGCCATTTATGATAACTGCAACTCACTGCACACCAATGCTTATGATGAGGCCATTACCACTCCGACCGAGGAATCGGTAAGGCGTGCAATAGCCATCCAGATGATCATTAACCATGAACTGGGACTGGCCAAAAATCAGAATCCCCTCCAGGGATCATTTATCATCGAGGAATTGACCGATCTGGTGGAAGAGGCCATCCTCATGGAGTTCGACCGTCTGACGGAAAGAGGTGGAGTATTGGGAGCCATGGAGACCATGTACCAGCGAAGCAAAATCCAGGAAGAATCGTTGTATTATGAATACCTGAAGCATTCCGGTAAATTACCGATCATCGGTGTAAATACTTTCCTGGAAGGTGAAGAGTCGCATACGGTTATCCCGGGAGAAGTGATCAGGGCGACAAAAGAAGAAAAGGAATACCAGATACACATGATCGAACAATTGCACGAAACCTGGAAAGTTGAAGCGGCAGAACAATTGAAACTGTTGCAACATGCCGCTGTTTCCAATAAAAACATTTTCGAAGCCCTGATGGAGGCTGCCAAATACGCTTCCATCGGACAGATCACCAATGCCCTGTTCAATGTGGGCGGGCAGTACAGGCGGAATATGTAATGTTTTCACACGGCGGCGATATGATTGCAGCGTAAGTTTTATTTCTTTACACTTTTCGTTTGCAAAGGAAAACATGAATAAAATCAGTATTTTTTCACTTCATGTGATGTGTTAATATTTATTTCTTTAATTTTAAACCATAAAAATTTAGCACATGACATCCAGCAACATCCTTATCGTTTATCCTGAAACGCATAAAACAAAAGTGGCCGTACTGAAAAATATCGAGCCTGTTTTTTTGAAAAGCATCAGTCATGATCCGGCAGAACTTGAGAAATTCAGCGATCCGTACGACCAAAAAAATTTCCGGATTCAGGCATTAACGGAAGAATTAAAAAAGAACAACCTGAATATCCGGGATATTGAGATCATTATGGGTCGGAGCGGGCTGGTCAAGCCGGTTTCGGAAGGCGTTTACGAGATCAATGAAAAAATGGTGAACGACCTGAAAAACTATCTGTCCGGTTTTCACGTGACCAACCTGGGTGGGCTGATTGCTTATGACCTGGCCCGGGAACTCGGGATAAAAGCCTACATTGCCAATCCCGTCGTTGTGGATGAACTCTCTGAAGTTGCCCGTTTCACAGGACATCCTTTATTTAGAAGAAAGTCAATATTCCATGCGCTCAACCATAAATTTGTTACTTATAAATATTCCAAAGCAGTAAACAAACGTTATGAAGACATGAACCTGATCGTTTGCCACATCGGCAGGGGAGGTGTTTCGGTGGGTGCACATGAAAAAGGCCGTGTGGTGGATGTCAACCAGGCTTATGACGGGGGCGGGCCGTTCGGCATCACAAGAACAGGAACCCTGCCCATGGGACAATTGGTTGAAATGTGTTTCGACGGAAAACATACAAAAGAAGAAATCATCGAAATGATCACCGAAAAGGGTGGGTACTATGCCTACCTGGGGACCAAGAACCTGAATGAAATCAACAGGATGATCGCGGAAGGCGACGAAACGGCCAAGATGGTTTCGTATGCTTTGTCGTATCAGGTTTCCAAGGAGATCGCTTCGCATGTGGCTACATTGAAGGGAAAAGTTGATGCCATCATCCTGACCGGCGTGATCTTCGACAGCAGCCGGTTTCTTGAAAATGTAAAAATGCGTATCGGACATATTGCCCCCATCGCATTATATCCAACGGTAAATGACATGGAAGCGTTGGCTTTTTACGGTTACCAGGTACTCAAAGGTGAAATAGAAGTGAAGGAATATAAGTGATGTTTCAGCTTGTTTCATGCAACTAAAACTCATTTTAGCAAAACCCGTTTTGAAGATTTTGTATCCAGGTATTCCAGGTCGGAACGGATTGACTGGCGGCATTATTACCTGTCGCTTGTTTCGATAAACCCTAAGCTGAGTCCAGCGTTTCGACATTGGTTTTTAAAGAAAATCGATGCAGAAAATGCACCTTGGAGTACTACTTTCCTTTATGTTTTTGAAAGATAAAATCAAATTGTACTCCCAGCTTAAACCCGTAAGCCAACATTCCATTAACATCTTGATTATTATAACCGCCATTATTAATTTGGTAAGTCAGATAGGGTTCGAAACGCAATAGGAATTGTTTGCTTATCCCGTAATTTAGTCCAATGCTTACATAAAAATCTATGGGATTTTGTAAGTTTTCTGAATCAAATGGGAATCCGTTTTCAACTGTTCCGTCATTTTTCATTGTTTGTCGCACTTCCTTCAAAATGTGACCGAAAATGAAACCAGCAGAAATAAAAGGGTAATATCGATCATTAATAGCATATGAATAATCAATTATCAACGGAATATTCCCATAAACAAATGAGTCATTTTTATTCTTAGAATTATATAATAAAGTATCTGAAAAAGCAATATCATAGCATTTTGTATCTATAAAGTAACCAGTTTTTATTGAAACAATGTTTTGTTTAAAACTGATGTTTTTCTTAATGTATAATCCTACCGTGTAATTAAAATTTTGAGAAAAACTAACATACCTTGTATTATCAAATTCATAAAACAACGAACCGGCCATGAACCCTATTGAAAACTGACCTTTTTGCGCAAACAAAGCTGATTTAACTAAGAAAAGAGATAATATTAGTATGATTTTAATTTTAATCAACCTTAATATATTGTTTTGTTAATATTTGATTACTTGTTTTAAATTCAAATATATCTATCTCTGTACCAATATTCTGATACCCATACGGACCCCATAGCCAAAATGATGGCCAAAGCGCTTTACCTTCTGGTATCCAAACCATTGCTTCAAACAGGCCGTATTTAAAATTCATTTTAGATTGAATCATTCCCGAAGTAGAACTAAAAAATTCATTTTCAGTATAAGGATTACCATTTTCATCAAATTTGGCAACTTCATAATAGTCAGGTTGATATTTTGCAGTTATTTCTAACACCCCATTGTTTACACTTGTATTATTGTCTAAAATATAGGCTAATGAATCATCGGATGTTCTACTCCAGCCATCTTCACAAGTATACCATTTTGAAACATCAACTTGATTCCCATCAAATTCAT
>JAADID010000142.1 GCA_013151505.1 Chlorobiota bacterium
TCCTCCTTGAGGGGGTAGGTGGTGAATAACCCCCTCTGGAGGGGGATTAAAGGGGAGGTAACGATTTATTTTTTATCCCGATTAATCTAATACTTTGTACATTCGTCCATTGTTTCCTTATAAACCATGGTCGAACTTCAGCCCCTTGATTTACGAACAGCCACAGAGCAGTGGAATACACTGGCTTTTAAAGTCTCTTCCAGTGTAACCATTGCCTTTCATCCGGAGCTTTTCCATTTTTACACAACCCACCTTTCACTTTCCCCTTATTATTTCATTCTTTATTCCAACGATAAGCCTGCCGGGCTTTTTCCTGTCGTAAAAACAGGTAATTCCTTTATCAGCATGCCTCACTTTTCGGGTGGGGGCATTTTGTGGTTAAATGAAGTTGGTTTAGAGGAACAGGAGATCATAGTTCATACAATTGAGGGAATAATAAAAGAAAACATGGATTCCGGATTTTACCGGGTTAATCTTTCTGCCGAAGAGATGGCGACAAAAAAGTTAACTTCGGTTGAGATAAGAAATTTCAATCCTTTATTTGGGGAACATGAAACAAATAAAGCCATTTGCCTGATAAATCTAAAAAAGAAAGAAAAGGAGCAATTCAAACAATTTAATCCCAACCTGCGAAGAAAGATCAACAAAGCCTTAAGAAATGGCATTGAAATCCGAAAAGGAAAAGAAGATTTGCTGGATGACTTTTCTCATGTTTATAACCGCAACATGCATCGTTTGGGATCACCCACTTTGGGAAAAGAATTTTTTAAAGCGCTTCTGTCTTCCGTAAATGAAACGATGATTTTTATGGCTTATCAGAAAAACAAACCCATTGGTGGTTCGTTTGTAATGTGGTATGATGGTTACACTGAAAATACCTGGTTCTCAACAGTTGAAAAATACAATAAGTTTTATACTTCCTATCTGTTGCACTGGGAAACCATCAGGTGGGCTGTACAAAATGGGGCGCATTGTTATTCAATGGGTCGAAGTACTATTGGCTCCGGTACGCATAATTATAAACTTCAATGGCCTGTTGAGGTAAAACCACTGTATTTCAACAGAAATTTTAAAAGTAAATTGAGTTTGAAAGATCAAAAATGGGCCATAAAAATATGGAAAGTGCTGCCTCCGTTTCTGGTGGATTCGCTGGGGCCTGTAATCGCCAAAAGGATTTATTGACCATTCCTTTCTTTCAGCAGCCCGGAAGTTTTTTTCTTTGGCAACCTGAATTTCTCTTCCCAGAACATCCACATAATGAAGATGATGACATAGAAAAACGGCCGCATAATCCATAAATGAATAAAATCCCACTGCTGCGGCCAGTGCATCACTACAACCGAAAGCACGATGATCCTGAAAATATTGGTCAGGTGAATAACAATCAACCCCATGGGGATATACCATAATTTATGTTTCCACGGGCCCGGAAACAGCAACATCAGGACGATCCACTGGTAAAATTGTTTCAATCCCGAACAACTGCCTTCCACAGCGATATACCCGTTATTGGGGAAATACAAAGTTGTCTCCAGGGTTTTAATGTCGTAACCAATAATATGCTTAACGAACCATGCACTGGGTACGGCAACCTGATGTGCCATATATTGTTCGAGATTGGAAAAGGAAAGGTATTCAAGCATTAACTTTTTCAACCCAAAGTTCCACCAGAGGAAATGAAAAAATACAATAATAACCATGAAAATTATTACATCCAAAAGTGGCTGTAGTTTATACTTGTCAATAAAACTGCGGGCTTGCGAATAATATGTTTTGATCACCGGAAAATTTTCCACAAAGAAAAGAAAATTTTTACAGAATAAACAACCTTCCATGTCACTGACATACGACGCCTGCAGAGACCGGAAAGAATATCTGGGACGTACAACGTACAATCATTCAACATTCATCCTTCTTTTTCCGTTTCCCCAAATCTCTTATTTTTGTCCTCCCTTATTTATTGTCTTTTTATTAATAAGGGAAATTCAAAAAATGATTTCCTACAGTCCTCTCTCCTGGAGGGGGTGTAGGCCTGTCCGCCATAGCCACTAAGGCAGGCGGGGGTGGGTCATTAAAAGTCCGATCATTTTTTGAATTTTTTAATATATCGTATGAATATTTAAGAATTTGAAACAGTTATAAAAAAAAAAAGATTTTATGAAGAAAAGAACAACAAGCCTTTTATTAGTAGGAATACTGATGCTGACGCTTGCCAAAACCGGGAATGCATGTACAAATTATCTGATAACCAAAGGGGCTTCTGCCGACGGGTCGGTGATGATATCCTACGCAGCCGATTCGCATGTTTTATATGGTGAACTTTACCATTGGCCGGCCGGTGAGTGGCCCGAAGGTACAATGATGGACGTGTATGAATGGGATACGGGGAAGTGGCTTGGAAAGATCAAGCAGGCCCGCAAGACATACAATGTGGTTGGAAACATGAATGAAAACCAGGTGGCCATCGGAGAAACAACCTATGGTGGCCGTTCCGAATTACATCATCAGCCGCAGGCTATTGTTGATTACGGCAGTTTGATTTACATCGCACTGCAACGGTCAACTTCCGCACGGGATGCGATAAAGATCATGACAGAACTTGTTGCCGAATACGGTTATTACAGCGAAGGGGAATCTTTCAGTGTTTCGGATAAAAACGAAGCCTGGATATTGGAAATGATTGGCAAAGGAGAGTACGAACTCGGCGCCGTCTGGGTAGCCCGTCGCATACCTGACGGATATGTTTCGGGGCATGCCAACCAGGCACGCATTACAACCTTTCCGCTGGCCAATGGCAAAACTTCCATTACCAGTAAACACATTGACAAAATTTTCAATCCTGAAGTGGAATGTATTTATGCAGCAGATGTCATCAGCTTTGCCAAAGAAAACGGGTTTTATGAAGGTCCGGACAAGGAATTCAGTTTTTCGGATGTTTACGCACCGGTTGATTTCGGCGGTGCCCGCTTTTGTGAGATCAGGGTATGGACGATGTTTAACAAAGTTAAAGAAGGTATGGGTCAATACTGGGAATATGTAAAAGGTCATATTCAGCACCCTGTTCCCGCCAAAAAGGGAGAGCCGTTACGTCCTGAAAATTTTGCTTCCAACAGGATGCCGTTATGGGTAAAACCCGATCACAAGATCACATTACATGAAATGATGAATTTTATGCGTGATCACCTGGAAAATACGGAATTGGATATGAGCAAAGACGTTGGTGCAGGGCCTTTCGGATTGCCTTATCGCTGGAGGCCGCTTACCTGGGAAGTGGATAGCGTGAGATATTGTAACGAACGTGCAACAACCACCCAGCAAACAGGCTTTTCATTTATCGCCCAGTCACGCGGCTGGCTGCCTGACGGTATTGGCGGCATCATCTGGTGGGGTGTTGACGATGCCTCGGGAACAGTCTATATGCCGATGTACACGAGTATTACGACTATACCTTATAACTTCAGGGTGGGCAACGGAGACATGATGGAGTGGTCGGAAACCTCGGGGTTCTGGATATTTAACCAGGTTCAGAATTTTGCCTACACACGCTATAATATGATCCATCCCGAAATAGATTCCGTTCAGCAGAAGCTTGAAAAAGAATTCATTGCATTTACACCGGCTGTTGATGAAGCTGCAAAAACATTGATGGAAAAGGATAAAGCGCTGGCAGTAGCCTACCTTACCGATTATTCAAACGGCATTGGCGAGAAAGTTTTCAAAACATGGAAAAACCTTTACGCGTATCTGTTTATGAAATACATGGATGGTAATGTGAAAACCAAACGTGAGACACCGGAGGGTTATAAATATGTTACCCCCAATCTGAAACAACCGGGCTACAGTAAAAATTATTACAGGCAAATTGCCACGCAAACCGGAGACAAACTAAAAGTGATTGGAGACGGCCATTAATCCGGTGCGTTCCGGATAATAAGGCATGTCTGCCTAAATTTTATTATTATCTTTTTTCAGGATTTTTAATTAATCGTTAGCTCCGGCTTCAATACGATGAAGAAACTCTGTTAAATTTGATACATTTGCGGTTAAATTTGGAAAAAGCATGAATACATTAGTACTTACCGGAACCATTGTTGTCTTTTTTGCCTTAACGTTTTACACTATAGGGATTGTGAAAGAGCAAAGAAGTAAAACGGTTTCAAAATATGTTTTATTTTTTCTCAGCTTCGGTTTAAGTTTCGACATAACAGCTACCGCATTTATGATTGCGGGTTCGTCAGCTCACGGGATCAGTCTGCACGGGTTGATTGGTTACTCCTCCTTACTGGGTATGCTGATTGATAATCTTTTACTTTGGCGATTACGGATGAACAAGGGCTTAAACTCAACGGTTCCCAAAAGGATTCACCTGTACTCACGCTATGCATATACCTGGTGGGTTATTGCTTTTATTACTGGTGGGCTGCTTGTGTATTTTAGATAAACAAACGGCTTAAGAAATTTGCAAATGATCCTTTTTTTAGATTTTCTTGTCTTAAAATCCATTTAATCTCGTTCATTAGTAAACAATTACGGGAGTTTTGTTCCGTTATGCAATAAAATTTTTCTATTGAACAATTTAGGATTATATTTTATAAACAAGAACAATTTAAACGGATTTGGAAGTTTACAAATTGACCAGAATAGTTGATCAACCGAAGTATAATTTTATAAAAAGCAGGATTTATTATAGGATCGAATGTTTTTCGTAATTGCCTTCTAAAGGGCTAATAATATAAAAGTTTGTTTCACGTTCTTGTTTTTAGGACTGATTGTGTGTAAATTTGTAATCTAAAAAGTTTTAGTCATGGAAAATGAAAATCAGAACATAAACGAGGTTCAGCCCAGGTCCTCAAATATATGGATGTACATCCTGCTTGCTGTGCTGGCGCTTGTCGTCATCGGTCTGTCGGTTTGGTTAATATCTGTAAAAAATGAAGTGAAAACATTAAAAACCGAAAAAGAGGTACAGCGCTGGGAGCTGGAAAAAGAATTGGATTCCATCATGAATGAGCATACAAAAGTGAAAGAGGCTTACGGGGAATTATCGGATTCGCTTGCCACTGTTGACAGCGTCTTACAGGCCAATGCCAAAGAGATCAAACATTTATTGAATTACAAATGGGATTATTACAAGGTTAAGAAAAAGCTTTCCCATCTGCAGGTAATTGCCCAGAGATATGTCCGGCAGATGGACTCTATCGTAACAGTTAACCAGGCACTTACCCAGGAGAATTTTGAAATAAAGGAAGAAATAAAAAAAGTAAAATATAATTATCAGAACCTGGAAAAGGAAAAAGGCGCCCTGGAAGAAAAAGTGGATGAAGCTTCCGTATTGCATGCATATAATTTTACGGCTACACCGGTGCATGTAAAAGGTAGCGGAAAAGAAGTGCCAACGGATAAAATTAAGCGGGTTCAGCGAATTACGGTTTGTTTTACCGTTGGAAAAAATACCATTGTTGAACCCGGCAAAAAGACGGTCTATCTCCGTCTTGCCCGCCCCGACAAAGAGATACTTATGAAGGGCCGGGGAGAAAAATATACTTTTGAATACATGGGCAAGACACTTCAGTATTCACAGCAAAAGACCTTTGATTATCAAAACGAGGCCATTGACATGTGCCTTAAATACAATATTCGCAACACACAGGATTTACAACCCGGTGTATATCATGCTGATTTGTTTGTCGGAGATAATAATATAGGACATACGACTTTTATGTTGAAATAAAAAGAGTACAAATAATAAAAAAGCTGCCTGATCGGGCAGCTTTTTTTATTTTCATGCTGAAAACCTGTTTAATCTATGTTTTCGGTTTTCCACGTATCATAAACTTTCTTACTGCCATAAACAGTTCCAAGAGTTAAAAGTATAATTATGCCACCACTTAACGGAGCAGTTCCCCCCGCACTTTGATCCTGGTCGGTTCCGTGATCAGCCGGAGGGGGAGGAGGCCCCTGGGCAATGATGCCGGTTGAAAGTATAAGAAAAAATATTCCTGTAAATATGATTTTTATTTTTTTCATCATTCGTCAGTTTTGTTTATTATGCCGTCAGTTTTCTTTAGTACATACAATTTTTTGATTCCATACGCTGCGCTCAACCCCAAAAGGAGGATCATTCCACCGCTTAAGGGGGCTTGTCCTCCGGGTTGATCCTGATCACTCCCGTGATCACCGGGAGGATCGGGGGGATCACTGGACTGGGCAAAAAGTCCGAAAGAAAGAAACATCAGAAGTATACCGGTTAATGTCAGTTTTAATGTTTTCATGGCTGTTCGATTTTTGGGTTAACCAACTATTTAATCATCACTTTCTGAACCATTATACCGTTGCTTGTTTTTACACGCACGATATAAATGCCGGTTTTCTCATTCAGCCGTATGCTGTTCAGGGTATTGGGTTCCATGTGCCCGGTATAGACCTGCTGTCCCATGGTGTTAAACACTTCAACCGTGTAACCGGATTGAGGGATTTGACGGAAACGGATATAAACATGATTGCCGTATGAATATACGGAAGCATCGCGGTTTTCCGGTGTTTCACCAACCGCCGTTATGCCGTTGAAATGGAGAATAAAACGTGCCTCGTCATCATCGGTTGTTCCGTCAAAATCATAAACCTGCTGTTTGGTCAGGTCAGTCATCTTTCCTGTAAACAGGTCTTCAAGGAAAATTTGTGTTGTTCCATCGAAACCATCGAGCCCTTCGGCCGTGATATGGAAAGTGCTATTGACACCGGCTTTGAAATGTAACGGAATGTTGTATTCCTCACCTGAATAGGGTAAATTATTCCAGGAGAAATAATCTCCGTTTATGATTGTCCATAACTGAGGAGCTGATTTATCGCCAAAAAGTTTATGTGAATCAAATGCCGGATCCCACTCCTCGGTAGCTTCGAACTTGAATCCGATTCTGGTTAAATCATAATATGTATTTTCATCATTTGTTACTTTTAAAGTTAAAGTTTCCTTCAAAGTATTAACTGCTCCTTTTTTGAAATTGTTCACGGTGCTATTATGGACACGGGCAGATTTAGGAATAGTCACACCGGCTCCTCCTGATGTTGCCTGTACAAAAAAACCGTTTGTGGAAGGAACAACAGCTCCTGCAGCCAGATCGAGATAATTTCCTGAAGCTTCATCATATTTTTTTGCTACCCCTCCGATATTATTTAATGTCCAGTCACCATTATTCCATTCGAGGGCTGATGGGAAAGGATTACCCAGAATGTGCCAACCGTCACCGTCCATGGTAAGCCCGGAGACTGTTATATCAGAAACGTTCAGTGTCCCTGTGAAGCTTTTTGTCCCGTTATTCTGGAATGCACAGAGATAACCTTTTCCATTTTCAAAGTTTGTGAAATGATTTTGTTTATAGTTTTCCCATATATCTGTTGATTCATTCCATTGGTAAAGGTCGTCTGAAGAACCCGTTGGATCAAAATCAGTGCCTGAAATGGCCATATTATTTACCGGTGAACCGATCAGGTGCCAGCCGTTGGTAGCACCGTCATTATACCCCTGGAAATAACGCTGAACTGTGGCATTTCCGGTAACGGTACCTTTTATAATTACCGAACCGTTGCCGGTGGCATCGCCCTGGATGGTAAACAATGCAGCAGCCCTGGATTTTGCAGCGGCTACATTAAGGTTTCCGTACACTGTCAGAGGTATTGCAGGTGAAACATCCAGTAAAGCATCAGAACTTAAAGTTAGGTTGTTGCAAGCCGCTTCGCTGTAAATTATTGGGCTGACAGTTGTAAAAGGTACAGTAACGTTAAACGAAGCATCCGGAATGTACCCGTAAGTTCCGCTCCAGTTGCCGCCTTTTTCATTCCAGTCGTTAGCAGTGGTACCTGTTCCCTGCCAGGTCACATCTTCATTATGTGCAGAAGGAGTCATATCGGTGGTGTTTTGATCGATAGAGGGAATATTCCACTCGGAAGCGGTCCAGGTGGTATTGGGTGAGGTCACCGAACGTAACCGGACGGCTTTTGTGTCTGTATACTCCCAGTCTTTTCCTGTTCCGTCCTCATCAATTACACCATAAGCATCTATAAGCGTTCCTGTTGAGTGATCTCCACCGTAATATAAATAGTATCCGTCGTCACCATTACCCGAAGTACCACCATAATCATAATCGGCCATAAAGCCATAACTTGTATAAAAATAATCGGTGGTGCTTCCGTTGTAATTTGCCGCAACATATTTACCACCTGCAGTAATGGAACCGGTGAGTTTCTTATCCTCCCATGTTGTTCCGCCGTTGGTTTGACGGCACAGGTACCAGTCTTCTGTATTAAAATCAATTGTTGACCCGCTCAAATTATACAATTCGACAAACCTGGCCTGATAAACATCCTTCGGGTCAACGACTTCGGAAATAATCAGATCGGTATTTGCGGCATCGGTTGTTGCGCTTGCCTGCTGCGGGCTGTCGGTTTTGTAATTCACGGATCCGTTATCACCATTATAAGGATATATCTGAAAGTAATAGGTTGTGTTCGGGGCAAGGCCGGCAAACTGATGTGTTCCGGTTCCCGCGGCTACATTTTGTACCAATGACCCATTAGCTTCCGGCGTTCCGTCAACAGGGTCTGTTATATCTGTATAACCAACATCGCTGCCTTTGATCAGATAATAATCTGCCGCCGGTGAAGCGTCTGTCCAGGTTAAAGTAATTTCAGAAGCGCTGTTTGTTGTTGCGGTGAAACCGGATGGGTCTGCTGTTGGCTCATTAGCCAGCGTTGTTGTATCGGTAGAAACGCCACTTGAGTAATTGGTGGAACCGTCCACTGACCAGGCCATGTAGTAATAGCGGGTATCAGCCGTCAGGCCAGTGTGACTGAAAGAAGTTGCGCTTCCATTGTAAATGACTTCTCCGCCACCTGTAATGGTATTTCCAACACTGTAAGAAGTACCGTCAACCGGTGTGCCGAAGGTGCCATCTGTGGTGTATGCAACCATCACATCATTACCACTGGCATTTTGTG
>JAADID010000293.1:0-9635 GCA_013151505.1 Chlorobiota bacterium
AACTCAAAGTAGCCCATCCCATCGGGATGGTATGTTCTAACCAGGGACGTAAGTCCCTGGAGTACAACAAAAAATAATAAAGTTCCATCGGAACGATATTTAAAGCATACTGTTTAAAAAAGTGAAATCTCCTTGCCTGTATATTCGACTCAGAAAAAATGCCCCGGAAAACATACGGAATTCGTAAAGATATTATACCAATTGTATTTTAAAATGCGCCACAGTGCATTTTAAAATTTACAATGGTAAATGCCGGTGCTAAATCAAAGTGTTTTTGGGAATGAAATGAACCAAAAGCGCATTTTGATTTGCAATCGGTATTACCTGTTCTCCTCCGCAAACCACTCGGCATAAGAGGTTACCGTTTCCCGGAGAAGGACATGTTTCAGATGGATGTTTCCGGGAAGTTGTTTTTGAATTCTTTCTGCAAAATCCGAAATCATCAGTTCGCTGGTGGGCTGGTAAGGGAGAAGGATGACCTTTTCAAAATTCTTTTTCAGTTCGCTGATCAGGGTTTCGGGCATCTTATCATATAAAACCAGAGAATGGTCAAACACATCCACGATGGTTTTCCTGACGATCTTTTTCAAATCACCGAAATCCATAACCATCCCCAGCTTGGGACTGCTTTCGTCAGTAATAGGAGTACCCGCCACGGTCACTTTCAACTCATACGAATGCCCGTGAATGTTGCGGCAGGCACCGTCGTACCCTTTCAGGGCATGAGCCATCTCAAACTTGAATTCTTTGGTAATCCGGATATAGGATTGTTTTTTCATCTATCGCACCGTTTTCAAAAGTTTGTATGTTTTTACCTGCCTGCCGTTTTCGGTTCTGATCACCAGCACGTACAATCCCGGAAGGTTATCCGTCAAATTGATATTTGACTTGCCCGGTTGCAATACCCCCGTTTCTATTTCTTTCCCGTCCATTGAATCCACAAAATAAGTCAATGACTGATTTCCGTCGTATTCAATAAAAACCCGGTTAACAAACGGGTTGGGATAACAGGACAAATCCAGGTTCAGGTTATTAGTAACCGAGTTGGCATTACCCCAGATTTCGTCCACGAATTCGGGGTGGTCAATAAAAGGATTGCGATTTTGCTGGTAATCATAGACTACCTCCTGTCGGTTCATTTCAAAATCATCGGGCGGGTCCTGTGCGTTCCAGAGCAGCAGTGTGGATAATTTTCCGTGTTCGGGGTTGGGTGCCGTATTCACCCTGTCCACTACTTCGAGATCGGGCTCGCCGTCATCACCTTCATATCTGACGGCCATGTAAAAGATCATCCTTGCCACATCTCCTTTCACGGCATCGCGGGGTTCAAAGGAGTCTGCATCCACTTTGCAGCCCGGAGCCCCGGGGACGGGAGAGCCGCCCGTGTCGAAATCAAGGTTCCCTCTGATGCTGTTCACCTGCACATCTGCCGGCCGGATGTGATGGGCATCGGTCCCTGCCGGAGGTGTCGTACCGAAATCTCCATGCGACTTGGCCCACACGTGTTCCCGGTTCCATTGGCCCTGTCCGCCCCCGAAGTTACTTTTTGCCCGCGAAATACCCGAATAGATCAGAATCACATTGCTGCTGTTATCCGGGTCTTCGTCCGAATTAGGCAGGATAAAATCCCGGAGGTCGCTGTAGCTGTATTCCACATGACCTTTAATGATATCATGCAGGGCAGCTTTTAGCTCTTCGCCCGTCAGGCCTTCCGTTCCGTCATAATATCCGGGAGGTATTTGGGCATAAACGATAGAGGCCCAAAATAAAAACTGGAAAATAAAAAGTAATGATCTTGATTTCATAATAATATTTAAACAAAAAATCCGAAAAACAGGGCGGTGAATAACATCACAATACCACCCAGCAAAAATAATAAGGATGACAATGCCCCGGCCGTTTTATCAGGTTTCATCAAAACGCCGATGAAAATAACCGCTGTTACCGACAAAAACAAAACAATTAGTAAAAGTCTGTTTGCAATACTAAACAGTGTAAATAGCATTCCGGCAAGGAAAGTGTCAATGGCCTGGGCAAAAGAAGCAAGCGCTACGGTTCCGGGATGTTCCAGCACGTACGTCCTTTCCCCTTTGCGTACCCTGAACGATTCCATAATCAGACGAAAACCGATAAGCGCAAAACCTATAAATATTACCGTTCCCTTAAAACTTTCAACCAAATACAAGAATTTTTCCCCCAGCAAATAACCCGCCTGAAACATCAGCAACTGTCCCAGAATCAATATAAAAGAAAATGAAAAGATTTTTACTTTCAGTTCACGGTAATTCATCCCAAGCGCTACTGGAAAAACCTGAAACGCGAGGGCCAGTATCATGAGGATGAACAGAACTTTCATTGTATTCCGGAATTTGAATCTGTAAAATTAACCTTTTTATATTTAGGATTTTTGCTTAAACCAGTTTCCCGATCCGGCAGGAATAAAACTACCTGCCGGGTCAGCAGGTGGCCTGACCTGACGGGCGGGCTTGCTCCCGCCAGGTCGAAAAATCAGGAAAATGAACTGGTTAGAAAGTTCATATCCATACGAATCCATGATCCGAAAAGGACCCAACCAGTTAAACGGACAGGGACTTACACTGATGGCCCTGAAGTTTAGCGATGATGTTCTCTTTCCACCCGTATTCTATGAATAAACTACCCGCCGGGAGGAGGTGCCTGACCCGGCGGAAATGAAGCTGCTTACTGTCTCTGAGGATAAACGAGCTGCATGATTTTCTCAAGCCATTTTGCATCCGTTTCATCGAATGAATTCAACTCTTTGCTGTCCACATCAAGGACGCCTGTGATTTTCCCTTCTCTGTTTCTCAATGGTACCACGATCTCGGAATTTGACCGTGAGTCGCAGGCTATATGCCCGGGAAATTTATGAATATCGGGAACAACAACGGTTTCGTTGCGGTTGATGGCTGCCCAGCAGACGCCGGTATCTTTTTCCAGGTCAATGCATGCCAGCGGACCCTGGTATGGGCCCACCTGTAACCGCCCTTCCTGCAGCAAGTAAAATCCTGTCCAGAAAAAGTAGTCCATTTTATGATAAAGTACCGCATTGATGGTCGCCATATTCGAATAGGGATTGTTGCTGCTTTTCTCAATCAGTTCTTTGATCTGTTGATAAAGCCGGCCGTATCGTTTTTCTTTTTTTGTCTGATCCATAAGAGTATGGTTTACGGCTGGCAAAGGTAGTGAGTTTTGGTTGATCGGATGACCAGTCAGCGGAATAATGGAATAATGGAAGGTTGGATGAATGGATGGTAAACAGGGAAAAATTGAAGAAAAATATTATTTCTCTCGCTATCAGTATCTATTCATTTTCCGAAGGAATCCTTCAAATATGACCAGGTTAAAAACAATAAGACCATCAGCAATTGAACCATCAAGCAATTGAGCCATTAAACCATCGCCTCCTCACGCCCTTTCCAGTTCCACGGTAAAATGCCTGAGAATCGGCGCCTCTTTGGTAATGACAAATCCTTTACGAATATATTCTCTGCGGTCGTAAACGTTGTTCAGGGCTGCCGCCACATAATCCATGTGATCGCGGGTGTAAACCCGGCGGGGAATGGTCAGCCGCAACAGTTCCAGTTCGGGAAAGCGGTTCTCCCGTGTTTCGGGATCACGGTCGGCCAGCAATGTTCCTATTTCAACGCCCCGCACCCCGCCTTCGAGGTAAAGCTCAATGGCAAGGGTTTGTGCCACAAACTCTTCCTGTGGTATTTGCGGAAGAAACCGTTTGGCATCCACAAATATGGCATGGCCGCCAAAAGGACACTGGACGGGTACGCCGTGTTCTTTCAACTTTTCACCGAGATAAGCAACCTGATTTATTCTTGTTTCCAGGTAATCGAATTCGGTGCCTTCATAAAGACCCTGAGCCAGGGCATTCATGTCCCTGCCCGACATGCCGCCATAGGAAATGAACCCTTCAAATAAAATATTGAACATACTTGCGCGATCAAACAGTTCTTTGTCGCGCATGGCAATGAACCCGCCCATATTGACAATTGCATCTTTTTTGCTGCTCATGGTCATCCCGTCGGCGTAATTGAACATTTCCAACACAATTTCCCGGATACTTTTATCGGCGTAACCTTTTTCCCTGATCTTGATAAAATAGGCATTCTCTGCAAATCGGGCCGAATCAAAAAATACCGGTATTTCATACCTGTCGGCGAGTTTCTTTACTTCCCGGAGATTTTTCATCGAAACAGGTTGTCCCCCTGAAGAATTACAGGTTATGGTCACAATGATCATGGGAATTTTATCCCTGTTGTTTTCTTTTAATACTTTCTCAAGCTTGTTCAGGTTAACATTTCCTTTAAAAGGGTGGTCCAGCGTAGTATCAAAAGCTTCGTCAATTGTACAATCAATTGCTTTGGCCCTGCGGTACTCAATATGTCCTTTGGTTGTATCGAAATGAGAGTTTCCGGGAATCACGTCATCTTCTTTGATCATGGCCGAAAACAAGACATTCTCGGCAGCACGTCCCTGGTGAGTAGGTAAAAAATAAGGGAAACCGGTAATTTCCTGTATGGCACTTTTCAGTTTGTAATAAGATGAGGAACCGGCATAACTTTCGTCGCCCAGCATTATCTCGGCCCACTGACGGTCGCTCATGGCACCTGTGCCCGAGTCAGTCAGTAAATCAATGAATACCTGGTCGCTTCGTAAATTAAAAAGGTTGTATTTTGCTTTCCTGATCCAGAGCTCCCTCTCTTTTCTGGTACTGCGGCGCAAAGGTTCTACCATCTTTATTTTATAGGATTCTGCAAAAGGTAATTTCATGATTAGGTTTTTTGAATTTAATAAGGGAAATAAGAAAAAGGCTGCATTTAATCAATAAAAATGCATCGGAACAGGATTAACAAAAAGGGTCTCTTTTTTTAATGTTCACAAAATTTATTTCCCGGGATAGCTGTGATAAATCTATCATCTTGTATCTGTTTCACCGCTCAAAGTTAAAAAAAAATGTAACCCGTCAGGCACATCTGCGTCATAAGCATGAAACAATTAGTTAATCATTTTAAAAAATAAAATCATGATAACACTTCAGCCCGTATTTGTTCTTGCAATTATTTTCGGTTTTATTTACGCCATAGTTTATATCATTGTCAGAAAAAAAGAAAGAATGGCTTTGCTGGAAAAAGAGGTTGACGCTTCAATATGGCTTGCTCCGAGCAGACCGTCCATTCAGGGAGTAAGATTTGGCCTGTTGTTCATCGGCGTGGCTATAGGCATTTTACTGGGAGCAACACTCGTCGAAACCACGTCGTTAAATGAGGAAGCAGCCTATTTTTCAATGATATTCCTCTTTGGGGGTATTGGTCTTGTGATCACCCATTTTATCGAAAGGAAAGAGATGGGGAAAGAAAAATAAAGGCGACGACATAGCAATAAAAAAACCCGCTGCAAAGCGGGTTTTTTATGTCAACCTGGTTAGTATTATCTTATCGGAAACTTTGTACGGACTGTTGTATTTGATGAGTTTTACCCGCTTCTCGTTTTCTTCGCAGATGGGGCAGTACTTCATTTTAACCGGAAAAATGTATTCGCATTCGGGACAATAGTAAAAACGTACTTTTTTGTAATTCTTTTTTCGGAATAAAATATAGACCAATCCGGTTACCGGAGTGAGTAAAAGGCTGATCAGAAAAATTTTAAGTCCCTCGTTTTCTTTCTGGATACTGAAAAAGGTAAGAAGAAAGGAAATGATCAAATACATTATAATAACTATCCACACCATCTCTGCCTATTTTAATTTGTTATGTAGCTTGTCAGCCATCTTCAGTATAACGTTTCTTCACTTTACTTTTTGATTTTCATGTTCCTGGATAGTTATATACGAAAGAAATTAAAATAGGTTTTAAATAGTTTAAAAAAATATTAATAAACTTAAATGTGTAAATTCATTTTGATTCTCGACACCACCATTTCGATGGCAACTTTATTGTTTCCCCCCTGTGGAATAATGACATCGGCAAAAAGTTTAGTGGGTTCAATAAATTCCTCGTGCATGGGTTTTACAAATGTTTTATAATGGTCAATCACATCGTTGTAAGACCTTCCGCGTTCGATAATATCCCTGTTGATTATCCGCATCAGCCGTTCGTCGCTATCGGTTGCCACAAACAGTTTGATGTCAAGCCGGTCTCTCATCTCGGGCTGGGAAAGTATCAGAATCCCTTCAATGATTACCACTTTTTTCGGTTCAACCAAAATGGTTTCCGGGGCCCGCGCACAGGTAACATAATTATAAATGGGCATCTGGATGTTTTCCCCTCTTTTCAGGGCGTCAAGATGCTTTGCGAGAAGAGCCCATTCTATTGAGTTGGGGTGGTCGAAATTGATCTTTAATTTTTCTTCTTTTGTCAGATGGCCGTTGTCGTAATAATATGCATCCTGCGGAACAACGGCTACGGAATTTCCGGGTAACAATTCCACTATTTTCTCTACTACTGTGGTTTTCCCCGATCCGCTTCCGCCGGCAATACCTATTGTAAGCATAAAACCTGTAAAATATATTTGTTTTCAGGTCAAATATAGAAAAAACGGGAAACTGTATTAACGATTTGTCATCTTTAACATTTCCGTTTTAGAAGCAGGAAAAAGAGGTTTATTTCTTTTCACAAAATTCTGTCAATACACCAAAAGTTGACCAGGGGTGGAGAAAGGCGATGTCCAGGCCTTCTGCACCCTTACGGGGATTTTTATCAATCAGCTCAATACCCTTTTGTTCGGCTTCCCGGAGTGCCGTCCCGATATCCTGAACAGCGAACGCAAGATGATGCAGTCCCTGCCCGCGCTTTTTGATAAACCTGCCGATGGGGCCTTCCGGGTCAGTGCTTTCTAATAGTTCAAGCTTTGTATCCCCTATTTTGAAAAAAGCCGTTTTTACTTTCTGGTCTTTCACCTCTTCAATGGCATAACATTTCAGACCGAGGACTTTTTCATAAAAAGGGATGCTTTCTTCCAGACTGTTGACTGCAATCCCGATGTGTTCTATGTGGGTAAGATTCATGATGAATGTTCTTTTGTTTATTCTTATAAGAAGCTAAAATTACGGATTAATTTTGGTTTACGGCATCATGAAATTTATATTTGTCTAAAATTGATCATTCATCTTTTGGTAAATAAAAACTCTGAAATACATAATAGACAAATCCGAGAAATAATGAGAATATGATTGTCATTCCATAAATTTCTGGATTTTCAGTCGGATGAATCAGTCTCGATAAAACATCATGAAAAAGTTCCGGACTGTTGATCACCAAATCCCATGTATTCCAACGTAAATATCTCCCAATATAAACCCCAAGGCTTGATAAAACGATAATCAGTAGAAAATAAACAGCATGAATATTCCTGCCAGATTGCCTGAAAAGATATTTAAAGACCTGAAATATTGAAATTAACCAAAAAATAAGTCCGGCTATTGCAAAGAACAGGATCATAATCAGATCAAACCAAAGCGGAACTTCACTATAGTTTGTCAGATGAAACAAATCAGTGACAATGTATGGTGCATTGGGCAGAAAAACGAGCCAGAGAACTATCAGCATTATTTTGACCGGAAAACTGTTATTCCATGTGTTCGTTTTTAAAAGCATGTTGCTGAATAAACAGGGAAGGTAAGCAAGAAACAAATTCCAAAGGAGAAATAAATACGAAATACTCCCCGTGTAGATGATCCTCACAGTAAGAAGCAAAACACTGATAAAAATAGCTATCTGCAGTATTGGTTTGTATGATTTCATGGAGAACCCGACTTTATTCCTCTGACCCGTTTATACTGCTGAGTGATTTATTTCAGATACTTTTGGATCTTCATCTTCCTGATACCAGTCAATTTTTCGCGACAAATACATAATTACAGCCAGTACCAAAAACAAACCGATACTCCCCAACAATAAAGCATAATCCTGAAGCTGGAGGATCGTAAAAAGGAAAATGTAAAGCAGTGTAATGGTTGAACCTGTAATTAGAGTAAGTTTTGAAGAACTGAAAACAGTAGATGCGTAATAGGATGTCAGCCCGACAATTGCAACGCTGGAAATCAGATAAGCCAGATTAAATCCCAACTGCTCCGAAAGTGACAAAAGCAACGTATAGAAAATCAGCAGTCCGGCGCTTACAAGTAAATACTGAACAGGATGAATACGNNNCTTTTTATTAATGATCTCAACAAACAGAAATATAATAAAGGTCAGGCCGATAAACATAATCGCATATTTTGTTGACCTGTAAGATTTTTGGTATTCATCAACTGGGAGGAGCAAGTCAATCCCAAAAACAGAGGATGATAATTTGTAAATGCTGTTTTTCCAAATTTGCGGGTAATTTCTGTTCAAATGTAAAACCTGCCAGTCAGCGACAAATCCGGAATCAGTAATTTCTCTGTTGTCCGGCAGGTAAGAACCCGTGAAACTGGGATTATTCCATGTGGAAGTCAACCGGACATTGGTAATTTTCCCCACCGGTGTAAAATACAAATGCTGACTGCCGTTTAACTGTAAATCAAACTGAAAATGATAATTTTTCTTTTCTCCGTTTAATGCAACATTTGTACTGATGCCCGAACGAATGAATGTCACGCGTGTTCCGGGTTCCACATGATATTTTTCCCCTTCCCAGTTGACAAGGATTTCATTTTGTATTCCCCTCATATCGGGTATCCCAATGGAAAGAAAAGCATTCGCCCAGTCTATATTTTCTGGTTCAATTTTTAGCTTTTCAACCGATGGAATCAGAAAATTACCTTTAAGTTTGATATCAGAACCATAAACAACTACTTTGTAAATCCCCCGATATCTGATTTCCGGGTTTATTTCACCGCTGATATCAAGCGTTTCCGGTAAAATGTAAAGCAGATGCGGAACCTTTTTTATCTTGTCTTCATCTTTAATGTATTCAAACCACGGGATTGATAAAACCGGTCCTGTAATTTCCTGACTGCTACCCCATTTATCACTGATTTCCTGCACAACTTCATCGCGCAATTCCTGTCTTTCCTGTATCAACCCCTGTATCATCCCGGACGGGATAAGCAGCAAAAGAGCTATAATGCCAATAACAATGATTTTTGCCGTAATGGATTTCGCCATTTTTCTTTGCGTTTCCTGTAATGTTCTCATAATTCATTAATTTATTATTAAAAGTACTTTGTATTTCAAAGTATAGATTCAAAAAAATTATTTCTTCCTGATCAACGCTTCCAGCGCCTGAATATGTTGTTTAAAAAGCTTTTTACCGAGCGGAGTGGCTTTATAAGTGGTTTTAGGTTTCCGCCCCACAAATTGTTTATTTACCTCAATGAGCTCACCCTTTTCCAGAACCCGCAAATGACTGGCAAGGTTACCATCAGATGTTTGAAGTAATTCCTTCAGGGTATTGAAATCAACATAATCATTCACCACCAGTACCGACATAATACCGAGTTTAATCCTGCTTTCAAAAGCTTTATTTAATTGAGAAATAATACTTTTCATATATAAATATCAGATGGTGGATCATGCGCTATTTTTCATGCCTAATATAAGCAATTATTCCGTAAACAATATGTAAAACACCAAAGCCCAAAGTCCAGAATATCAACCCGTAATTAATAAATATAGCTGCCA
>JAADID010000293.1:9645-11147 GCA_013151505.1 Chlorobiota bacterium
ATTATTTCTGATATACCCAGGTACTGAACTTCACTTAAAGTATATTTTGAAGCACTCACCAGACCCAGACCGTAAAAGATCAACGTAATTGACGCCAGCCAGTTAACGTCATGACGGAAAAACATGATAATACAAAGAATGCCACCTGTAATTAACGGGATAAGCAAACTATTCAAAAGCAGATAAGTTGTTCGATTGACGATTGGCAGATTCTGTTTTTTGGCTTTCCTCCATGAAAAGTAAATTCCTGAACCCAGTGCAGATATCAGAACAATCAAGCCCAATAAAAACAATGATTGTAGTGTATGCTCGTATTGGTGGGGTGGCAATAAATAAAAATGCTCATCATATTTAATGCCTCCGTAGTCCAGCAGATAGAATGCAACAGCAGCACCAATGAGCGCAATTATGCCGGTAGAAACTCCTGACAAACCACTCAAAGACAAGAACTTTGAGGATTTTTCCATCATGGATTTGATTTCCTGAATATCTTTAATATGATCTTGTTGATTGGACATTTTGTTATTTTTGAAAGTACTTTGAAATGCAAAGTAAATAAATATATTTTTAATTTCAAAAGATTTTTGTAATTTTTTTTAAAAAGTTGTTTTAATTACCCGGTTTGGTCCTGTCAGTCTCCATTTTAATCAGGTTGATCAAAGCAGTTACTGCATTTGATTCATCAACATTTTTCAACACAGGTTTTCCCGCCTGATACAACGTTACCTTTCCCGGCCCGGCCCCTACAAACCCGTAGTCAGCATCGCCCATTTCGCCAATTCCGTTGACGATACATCCCATGACTGCGATTTTCAGTCCTTTCAGGTGTGATGTAACGGCTTTTACTTCTTTTAGTTTTTCAATGACATTAAACTGTGACCGCCCACAGGAAGGGCAGGCAATGAAAACGGCCTGTGTAAACCGTTTTCCAAGCGCCTGTAAAACTTTCAACGATAATGAGGCCAGTTCATCAGGATTTCCGGCTTGGCCGTTTTCAATCCAGATTCCCGTGGATGTGTTGTATCCGGCCAGTAAAGTAAAGTCAACAGCAGCCCTCATCATCAATTCACCGGAAGGAATCGCCGGATAGGATAATTTGATAATGCTATTTTCAGGTGCCTGAAATTCTTTTACCTGATGAATTTCGATTTTCCGGTTTGTGTCTGTTATTAGCACCTCCTGTCCGGGATCAAATCTTAATTCGGCTTTTTGTGAAATGCCGGAAACAACCACGGGGAACCGTTGTCCGGTGAGAATTTTTAAACTTTCTTGAGGTTCGATTTTGTAAATTGTAGCATTCCGAATAGTCTCGCTGACCGCATTTTTATTCCTTCCGTAATATTTTACCAATTCTTTTGCAACGGGTATCTCATTGACCGGCTCTTCTGTAAGCGAAACCCTGACGGTATCACCGATCCCGGAAGCAAGCAACGAACCAATGCCTGTAATGGATTTCATGCGTGCCTCTTCACCGCTGCCGGCTTCCGTAACGCCGAGGTGGA
>JAADID010000002.1 GCA_013151505.1 Chlorobiota bacterium
CGAAATCCAAATGCCCCGTTTCATAAGCTTCGCGAATGGCTTCCACGGGTTTGGTTTTGGAAACCGCCACCAGCCTGACATTATCAGGGATGTTCTCTTTGAAGATTCTTATGTTTTCAGCGATGCTCATGGTCGTTTTTTGCAAAGTTAGGAAATTTGGATACTTGGTGCCTGATTCTGGACTCTAAATAAATGAAATGCTCCCGCCTCCCTGATGTCCTCACTAGGAGAGAATCCCTGAAATAAGGATATACATTACCGGGAAATTGCCTATGAAACTGAAAATAATTACTCACGTTTAGTTCTGAGGCATCTTCAGGAGGGATTTTGTGTGAGCATGCCGTGAGAATCTTTTGGCTATGAAACTGGAAACTAAATTTCATCATTGTTTGCAGGGGACTCCCACGTCAGCCAACGCATGTGCCAACCGTATTTCCTCGGAGTTGAACGATATATTTTATTTTCAGTTTCAGTATATTTTACAGATCATTAATTTACTATATTTTACGTAGTGTGTGGCATTGCTAACGGAGTGTTAACTTCGTACAAAGAAAGGGTGGAAATATGGATGATTGGAAGAATGGATGAATGGAAGAATGGATGAATGGAAGACAGGAAGAATGGAAGACCACCCTGTCAATCTGAACCCTTCGGGTAAGAAAGTGCGTTAGTAGTGAGAAATCTCCCGCGCACCCCCCTGTCATTTCGACGAACGTAGAGAGGAGAAATCCCCCTGGTACATAGGTGCTTGACGGGGGAGGATTCCTGTCCGACGGCAGGCGGGTTTCACGCTCCTATCGTCGCGTATCGAAATGACAATCGTTTTCTTTTGGGGATTCCTCACACTTCACCCTCCTTCGTCGGGCTCGGTTATCAATGACATATAAATCATAATCTGTTTTAATATAGTAATTTATGTCTCTATTGATGGCTAAAGCCAGATTGTATTTGAAACTCTAAAACCCTGCCCTAAAGGGCAGGGCAAAAAAGCAAGACAATATTTCTATTGATAAATAGCTTTTGTTCCCGTAAGGGTGAACCAGAACAACTTAAAAACTGGAGTAAAATCCCGCCATCGCGTTTTGCACGGCGCTTCAGCGCCGTGATTAAATAAAAAATCAAATCGGCTTTAGCCATTAATGTGTCATGTCACAATGCAAGCCCCTGTTTCAGGTTCTTTTTACTCGAAATGACAAACAAACTCTGGAATTACGGCCTGTTGTTTCCACCCTGCAACTTGTCCCCCGCGGCCTGTGGTAAGTGAAAACCCTAAACGGGTTTAATCGTTTTCGTCAATCGTCAAACGCAAAACCGTTTTCCTAATTGTTAACTTTGCAGTGTGATTTCACGATTCACAAACCGGAAAGTATGAAATGAAACAATTTATCCTCCTCATCAGGCAGATGGTTTTCTGGATGCTGTTGTTTGCCGCTGAAAGGGCTGTTTTCCTGCTTTATTATACCCGGCAGTTGTCAAGAGAAGAAATACCTTTTTCACAAATCCTGTTAAGTTTCCTTCACGGATTACGTCTGGATATGTCCACTGCCTCTTACATCCTTGTTATGCCGTTTTTTCTTCTGCTTATCCAGAGCTTTTTCAAAGCCGGCTGGGCCAACCGGGTAAATAAAATTTACACTTTTATCATTTTGTTTAGCTATGTCCTGGTGAGTACCAGCGAGATCGGTCTTTTCGGTGAGTGGAAAACCAAGCTTTCTTACAAAGCACTACTCTACCTTCGGCATCCCTCGGAGGTATTTGGTTCGGTTCCCAATCGCGACCTTATTTTATTTTTCGGACTTCTCGGTGTTCAGGTAGCTTTCTTTTACTGGATATATCTTCGGTTCTTCTACCGAAGGCCAAACATCGGACAAAGCAGCAAATGGACAAAAGCGGCTTTTGCCTTACTCACGCCGGCTTTGCTGTTTACCGGCATCAGGGGAGGAGTGGGGCAGATACCCATCACAGCGAGCGACAGTTATTTTTCAAAACACAACATACTGAATGTGGTTGCGGTGAACAACCTGTATAACGTAACTTTTTCAATTATTGATTATTACCAGATCGAAGAGCAAAACTATTTTCATTTCATGCCCGATGCCAGTGCGCTGGCTGTTGTAAATAAAATTCAGGAAACCAAAAAAGATACGACTATCGGTATCCTGAACACCAAAAAACCGAATATCGTTCTGATCTTGCTGGAAAGCTGGTCGGCCGATCTGATTGAAACACTTTCCGGTGATACGGGGATCACTCCGCGGTTTCACGATCTGGAAAAAGAAGGTTTGCTGTTTACCGGATTCTATGCTTCGGGCAACAGAACACAACAGGCGCTGGGAAGTGTTTTTTCGGGATTGCCCGCCCTGCCGGTTACCACGCTTACCGACCACCCGGAGAAATACGATTCATTGCCCAGCCTGGTCAGGTTGCTCAACCGGGAGGGTTATTATTCCGCTTTTTATTTTGGCGGTGACCTGAATTACGGCAATATCAAATCTTATTTGATTTACAATGACTTCGACAAGCTGGTGGGGTGGGAAGATTTTAAAAAAGGATGGCCCGAAGGGAAGCTGGGCGTTCACGACGAAGGGCTTTTCAGCAGGCTGGCCGGCGATTTGAAAAACCTGCCCCAACCGTTTTTCCTGGCCACCCTTTCTTTGAGTTCACATTCCCCTTATGACTTTCCCGGGCCACGTCCCATCACCTGGCTGGAACCCGAAACCGAGTTCCTGAATTCAGCGCACTATACCGACAAATGGCTGGGAAAATTTTTTGATGAAGTCAGGAAAGAAGACTGGTATCAAAACACACTTTTCATCCTGATGGCCGATCATTCTCATCCCACGCATAAGCATCAGCGTATTGACGAGTTCGGTTATCGCAGGATACCTCTTTTATTTCTCGGAGGCGCACTGAAAAAGGAATTCCGGGACACTCGCTCCGACCACTTAAGCGGCAGCGCTGATTTGCCGGCTACCCTGCTGGCACAGTTGGGCATTCCGTACGAAGATTTTTTCTGGAGCAAAGACATGTTCAATCCCTGGTCACCCCAATTCGCCTATTTTGAGCTGACCGACGGTTTCGGATGGAAACGGCCCGATCATTATATCGTTTACAATGTCACCGTCCCGTTTGTGGTTTTAACCGATTTACCGAAAGACCGGGAGCAGTCTTTTCTAACAGAAGGCAAGGCATACGTTCAGGTGCTTTTTACCAAGTTTTTGAGTTACTGATCACGGGAGGTTCCATTTTTTTCTTTCAATCAATATTCTACATTCGATATTCCCGTACCACGAAACCCGCAACCTGTAACAACCGTTAAAATGTCAAAAAACGGTCAACGTTATTCAAGCATGGTTGTCACCCATCCCCGCAACCCGCGCTTCACTTCACAAGCATCACCCCGCCTGCTACGCTCTGCAACTCATTTCCGGTTTATCCGGGCCAGGGTTAATCTTCCCGGCTTAGCAGCAACAGTTGTTTGGCGGAAATTTCATCAATGTATTCATAAAAGTTTTTTTCGTACAGGTCCCTGGCCATTTCAAAATATTCAATCGCCTTTTGCCTGTCCGTTTTTTTATAAATAAAGCCCAGCCGGAAAGCCGCATCCGAGGCAAAATAATAATCCTCGTCTTTCCCCAGCCTGATGACTTTCTTGTAATAAGCTATCGCGGTCTTGTTCAGCTTTTTATGATCGGCATACCGTCCCTTCAAAAGATTGTATTCCAGTTGAAAAGGTAAGATGTCATTTGGAGCGGGTTTGCAATTTTCCAGAATCGAATCGGCTTTTTCAAAATAGCCCCCGTCCATCAGCAAACGGGCTTTGACAAGTCCGGCATCCGGTACATAATCCAGCTCGCATTCATACATGGCTTCACGGTCGCGTTCCTGTATTTCTTTTCCCACGGTGCAGGCCACTTTACGGTAATATTCAAATTTTTTCCGGTCGCCGTTTATCAGCCAGTAAAGCGCGGTATAATAATTCATTTCTTTCAGGTAGTTTTCATTCCTGGTGGTTTGCAGGTATTTCTCAATATACTTAATGGCTCCCGGATCAAGCCTGCGCATTAAAATACGGGCCATCATGTAATCGTAAGGCGGGAATGTCATTTCAACACCGTCAAGGTCAAACTCCCTGAATATCCGGTAGGCTTCTTCATTATGTCCCGAACGGTATGCGGTATTGCCATAAAAATAACTGACCAGACGATAATTCCTGATCGAGCTGTCGAGCGACCGGATAAACTTATATGCTGAGCCCGGGTCTTTATTCAGTTTGAAAGCATTCACAAGATACAGGACTGCAGCCGCATTCAGCCCGCGGGTATCTTTTTTTACAAGAAAGTTGTTAAACAACAAACCGAACCCTGCTTCCAGGTCACCCTTCACACCGAAAAACGAGGCAGCCCACCGGACGAACGGGGGTAAATTTGTAAGAGAAACGTTAAAAAACCCGTCATTCTTTTTACTCATCCAGAAATCCGGAAACTCATCCAGGTTATCGTAAGTCAGCCTGTAAGCTTTGTAACTTCTTCTTACACCCGATAACTTATCACCATACAAAGTATTGGCAATGCCTGTTTGCAGCATCATATCCGATTCACAGGCCATGTAATAAGGCGAAGTTGTTTCCTTGCCATCCATGATCTCCCGCCTTTCCTGGTAATCTGTTAAAAACCGGGAATAGGCTTCCTCGGAAGGGTTGCCCAGCAATTCAATGAATTCGTTGGTTTGCCCGAGGTAATAAGCATAATAGTTGGTCGGATTTTCCTGTAATTCTTTTTCTATGATCTTTCTCGCAGATTCCACTTCCAGGTTCATCATTTTCTCCCAGGCATCAAGACAGCGCTCACTGATGACATACTGCCCGGATAAATTACCGGATAATAAGAATGGCACAACGAACAGTAAAGAATAAAAGTATCGCAACATTAAGTTATGATTTAGCCGGCAACAAAATTAAAGTATTTCATATACGAAGAGCGAGATTTATTTTTCACAACCCTTTAAAGGCGGTACACAAGGAGTATAAAGTAGCTTAAGGATCGTTAACTTTTCTTCAAGTCATTTTTTCGTACATTTGTCCCGGGTCAATAAAAAATTAAAAAATTGAACGAGGTAAAAATTAATGAGATCAACGGAAAGCAATTGTATCACAGTTTCATTTCCGGAGCCCATAAGATCTTTGAAAATCAGAGTTATATCAACAAGATCAATGTTTTTCCCGTCGCCGATGCCGATACGGGAACGAATCTTGCCTCCACAATGCGCTCAATTATTGATATCTCGGTGCCTTCCGAGAATTTGAAGGTTTCGGCAGATTCGATAGCTGATGCGGCACTAACCGGCGCCAGGGGCAACTCGGGGATCATCTTCGCTCAATTCCTCTATGGTTTCAGCAACGAGCTTAAAGCCAAAGAAACCATTACGGTGGAAGATTTTGCCGAGAGCATGAAAAACGCTGTTAAGTATGCTTATGAGGCCATTGCCAATCCGGTTGAAGGCACGATTATTTCGGTGATCAAAGACTGGGCCGAACACCTGTACATCCTAAAAGACAAGATGGATGACTTTATCAGGTTACTTTTTGCCGCTTTTGAAACCGCATCACAGTCGTTGAAAGAAACGGCCAAGCAGATGGAAAAATTAAGGAACAAGCATGTGGTGGATGCGGGAGCCAAGGGTTTTGTGGTTTTCCTTGAAGGGATGCTTGAGTTTTTTAAAACCGGAAAGACATTAAGTGCCGATATTCTTGAGAATGACCAGGTAATTGAAGAAGAGATCATCAGCCATGAAAACCTGACTTTCAGGTATTGCACCGAAGCTTTGATATCGGGAGACAATCTGGACAAGGAAAAAATACGAAGTACCATTGAAGGTTACGGCGATTCGATGGTAGTGGCCGGTTCCAACAAAAAAATGCGTATCCACATCCATACCGATACGCCCTGGACATTGTTCGTCGAACTGGGAAAACTGGGAAACATTGCCGCACAAAAGGTAGATGATATGGTAATGCAGAATGAGGTTGTGAGCAATGCACGGTTCAAGACCGCCCTGCTGACCGATTCCTCCTGTGACCTGCCTGAGGAACTCATCGAAAAATATCAGATTCAGATCGTTCCGCTGAATATCCATTTCGGCAAATCGTTTTACCTCGACACGGTGACCATGCAGCCCGAGCAGTTTTACAAAATGATTGACACGGCGCCGCATTACCCTTCGACATCACAACCTTCCTATAAGGATTTTTACAATAAATACAATTATTTATCAACACATTACGAAAGTATTATCGCCATCCATATCAGCAACAAACTGAGCGGGACCTGGCAAAACAGCCTGAATGCAGCCAATAAAGTCATAAAGCATCATCATAAAAAAATAGATGTTGTGAACAGCAACAAGCTTTCGGGCGGTTTGGGTTTAATGCTCCTGCGGGCAGCGAGAGCGCTTGAAAAAGGGATGAGTCACGACGAGATAGTGGCACAACTCCCGAAGTGGTCTGAACATACCCGCATGCTAGTCAGTTCAAAAACGTTGAAATACCTGATCAAAAGCGGGCGTGTGAGCAATACCCGGGGATTTATCGGGACTTTACTGAACCTGAAGCCCGTTATCGAGGTAAACAACCGTGGAGAAACGGAAACATACGGTAAACCTTTCAGCGAGAAAAAAAGTATGAAGATGATCATGGACAGGCTGAAAAAAGATCTTTCAGGCAAAAAAATATGGGGCTATGCCATAACCCATGCCAATAACCCGGAGACAGCACAATGGTATGCCGGACAAATTGAAGAGCTGACCGGGAAAAAACCCGAATACATAAAAGCCGCTTCGCCGGCCCTGGTAGCCAATGTGGGTATCGGTGTTGTTGCGGTTTCCGTCATGCTTGATTGATGTTCTTTAGAGAGGGCAGTCTGTTTCTTTTTTCCAAACTTTATCCGGAAGATGAAAAATAATAAAGAGATCAATATCGAAACAAAATTCGATCGAAGTTATATTGAAATGGCCAGGGTCTGGGCAAAAAACTCCTATTGCAAACGCCGGCAGGTGGGGGCGCTCATCGTGAAAGACCGGATGATCATTTCGGACGGATACAACGGGACCCCGTCAGGTTTCGAAAATGTTTGTGAAGATGAAAACGGCAGTACCAAACCGTATGTATTGCATGCCGAAGCCAATGCCATCACCAAGGTGGCCAAATCAAACAACAGCAGTATGGGCGCCACGCTTTACATCACCGACTCTCCGTGTATGGAGTGTGCCAAACTGATTATCCAGTCGGGCATTGTCCGGGTTGTTTACGAAAATAAATACCGCATCACCGACGGGCTCGACCTGCTGGAAAGAGCAGGAGTGGTGGTTGAACAATTGAAACTGTAAAAAATCTTCATAGACACGGAAATTGAAGGAGCTGGGAACATCAATTACTGGCAGGCAATTAAACGGATTATCGGGATACCGGAATGATGGAATGTTTGGTGGAATAAACCATTTTTCCTTTAACCGTTTTCATTTGAAAAAAGAATCTTAAAACATGCCACAGGAAATAGAAAGAAAATTTCTGGTTAAAGGTGATTTCAAACCTTTTGCAACCAGCCGGACAAGGATAATTCAGGGATATTTGTCAACCGTACCTGAGCGGACAGTCAGGGTAAGGATCAGAGGTGACAAGGGTTATCTGACCGTCAAGGGAATCGGTAATGAATCGGGCGCCAGCCGGTTTGAGTGGGAGAAGGAAATTCCGGTGGAAGAAGCCGAATCGTTGCTGCAAATATGCGAGCCGGGCATCATTGACAAGACCCGCTACATTGTCCCCGAAAAAAGCGGTTTGAAGTTTGAGGTGGATGAATTTTACGGTGACAATGAAGGGTTGACCATGGCGGAGATAGAACTCCCATCAGAAGATCATCCGTTTGAAAAGCCCGACTGGCTGGGAAAAGAAGTTACGGGTGATGTTAGGTATTTCAATGCCACGTTGATAAAGAATCCTTATAAAAGCTGGAAACCGGCTTAAATTACTGCAGGCTCTGCGGCCGGGAGCCCTCTTCAATTATTCTGTTTTGGTTACAGTTACAAAAGTTATCGCTATTAAAAATATTTTGTAATTTATAAATCGTGTGAACAAACGGGATAAAAAA
>JAADID010000042.1 GCA_013151505.1 Chlorobiota bacterium
GACCTGAAAAAAAGAGGGTTTAAATTTGTCGGAAGTACCATCTGTTATGCCTTTATGCAGGCAGCGGGAATGGTAAATGACCATTTGGTTAGCTGTTTCCGGTACAAGGAAATCGTTGATTCAGTTTAATTGAATGATTAAGGGCCCGCCAAAAAGTCTTGTTTCACGCGGAGGCGCCAAGGCGCAAAGAAAAATATTGAATAACAATAAAGTACGAAAACTTCCGGATTACAAATCCGGAATAGCCTGGGGGAATAAATTCCGAAGGAATGTAATGATTGTAGCTAATCAGGAATCATAACTACAACTCCGAAGGAGTGGCATTTTTATTTACGCTGATCAAGATTTGTAATTCTGACCCCTGAAAGTTTACGCATAAAAATAAGTATCTTTGAATCCGGAAAACGGGTATGAAAGAGGTTGTCAAAACATTGATATTCATTCTGCTGGCAGGAATAATCCTCACGCTCATGCAATGCAAAAAAGATGAGCAGGACGATTATTCCTATTGCACCGGCTGCCCCGTTGACGCCTGGGTGGGCAAATACACCGGAACGGGTACTTATTTTACTGCTGCCACGGGTGAGACCTTTGACAATGTTTGACAATGTGGAAGTGGAAGTTACCATTGAAAATCCCGGTGGGTATAACCTGAAAATTGATATTGTTGCCATCCAGATGGTATCTTTTCAATTTTTCGGTAGCAAAAGCGATGATGAACATTATTTTTCCCTTCCGGGTACCGCAAAATCCCTCGACCTGACTCTTTACAAGCACAAAAACGGAACGGACTACAAAATCACGGGCGCAGCAAAGACTTATAAAAATGTCAAAGATAGCACCGCGGTAGATAAGTCGCTGACCTTCCGGGTTTTTAAAAAGATAAACCCATAAAAATTAAATGTTTATCTGGAAACAACCAGTTTCTTCGTATTTTTTCGTTCACCAAAATATACATTCACAAAATAAACCCCCAGCTTCAGTTCATAAACAGGGATCGTTGTTTTCAGGTTATTGAAATCGCCTGAATAAACCATTTTTCCCCGGACATCAAAAATTTCAATTTTCTGAAAAGGTATTTCAGCGGAAACAGTGATCTTATCGCTTGCCGGATTTGGCAGAAGTTGCCAGTCGTCCCCGGCAACATGTTTCTTTGGGAAGGTTTCGATGCTTACGGTCAACGGGTTGAAAACACAGATTGCATCCGGGCCGGGGGACGGGATAATGCAAAGATCGTATGGCTCACTGTAAAAAAACGGATTGGATATTCCCGGAATGGGATAAAAATTATCATCATACAGAATGTTGCTGTATTGCCTGATTATCGGGATATTTTTATCATCCAGAACCATCTGCCACTGGTAATCCACATCGGTCATCACTTTTTCAATAATGTCTCCGTTCACAGGATCAACCTTTAAAAGATAATTGTTCATCAGTAAAAGATAAAACAGGCTGTCTTCCTCGTTGTATTGTCCGGAGAAGGCGGCTTGCATGTTATTTACCTCGCTTTCAATATAAGAGTTCTCTCCATCAAGATATACGATGGGTTTTTTGATGTACTTGTCAAAGCTCAAATCCAGGACAAGCGCCCTTTTCATATCCGCTGAAAAAATAGCGCCTGCCACACAACCGCCTGTCTCATAGGGCAGTGTTGCTACAACTTTCATACTGTCAGTACTGATTATTCCGATCAGGTCCGTTCCTGCCTCTTCATCTTCCGTTCCGTAAATAAAGTATTTGCCGTCAGGACTCAATTCGGGCCTGGAAAGAAGCCTGTACTGGCTGGTCACAAATGTGCAGTTTTTGGAAGAAAAAAGTAATTGATCTTCGATATAACTGTTTTCTCCGTCCTGACGGATCTTAAAAATTTTACTGACATTTTTCCCAATCTTGCGAACATAGATGTAATCGCCTTCGGGAGAGATATAACTTTCGGTGAGATCGGATATCAGGAACTCGGCTTTGATTTCAAAATTAACAGGGTCGTACAAAATATTTTTCGACAACGGATGCCCTGTCAGAAAAAGGAGATCACTGTTCGGGATGGTTTTCACGTCGGTGTAATCCATATCCGGGATCAGGGTATCCAGCTCGCCGGTGGCGTAATCAATAATGCTGAAATTGGCGGAAACTTTGTTTGTCGCGTAAAGTTTTGTGCCGTCATTCGATAAAACGGCGCTGGTTGTTCCGTCGGCTTCGGGCAGAACTCCCGCGACGATAGCCGTATCAAAAACGACACTGTCTTTGCTAATGATGTCGTAAACATAAAACCCTTCGTTTTTTTGATTGTTGATCAAAAGAAAACCCGGAATATTTAATACCAGCAGTTTTTCAGAACCGGGAGATACGGTTCCGATCGCTTCTTTGTTATAAAGATTCGATATTGTTTGATGAACCTTCCCGGAATCAAGGTCAAAAACCCTGTAAGTATAAAACATGAATGGGAAAGCGAGATTTTTTTCCGGAGCAGAAAGGATGGTGGGACCTTCAGCCACAAAAGGGTCCGCGATATGATCGCAGGTGTGTGTTTCCAGGTCAAAATAATAATAAAGGTCATTCCAATCATCTACGGCCAGTATTTTCGTCCTGTCATCATTCATAGCGAGGTCACTGTAATCGATGAAGTCCGGCATATTGGTTACGAGGGTGTCAATGACGGTGTAATCATTGCAGTTCACGCGCCAGAGGGTAATCACCGGAGTATAACCACTTTCATCCGTCAGCACAAAAAGTGTATCACCGTTTGGTGAAAAAGCGGCTCCCCTGTACGAATCCGGTGTGATCACCCAAATGGGATGCCCGTTACCGGCATCGAATAGTGTGGGATCATGCCCCTTTGGATCAGGCGTATTTGGGCAGACAATTATCTCGTCATTGGGTGAAAGGACAAATCTTACCGTCTGGTCAAGTATCCTGCCTTGTAATTCCCCGATAGTGCTGTAACGGTGGATATATGGCTCTTCCGTATAAAAAATTTCATTTCCGTTTTCAGGGTTATAGGCGCCTATCCCTCCGTTCAGCCAACTGAAAAAAGCAACATACACCATTGAACCGTCCGATTTCGATTCAATCTGACAAGCATTCTCACGGATCGGGAAACTGTTTTCCAGGGAAAAATCTTCCAGGTTGACGACATTGACCTCCTGATCGGTTTTACAGACTACAAAAGCTTTTCCCCCGCCAAAGGCAATATCCCTGGCGCCTACGCAAACATTCACGATGGCAACGATCTCAAAGGTTCCGGCGTCATAAAAGTAAACATTGCCGCTGTTGAAGCAAACCACAGCGAGCAAACTGCTGTCGGGAGTATATTTCAGGGTGCTGATCAAATCGCCTTCGGGCAAAACACCCGGCTCAATGTATTCCATCTCGTCATCCTGTGCATTCCGATTGTTGTTTTGCGGAAGGTTGCAAAAAGAATTCAGGTCAACTGATACATGCTCTCCGTTAAAAATAAAATTGACCCGCCCGTTTTCAGGGAGTTTGTCCAGGATGATCTTTTTGACATGATGTTCGTCAAATATTTTCATTCGTGACGGGTTGCCCTCCTCATCATAGAAAACCTGAATGGTTTGCGCGGGAAGACTGAGGGTAAAAAAAGAAAGTAAAAACAGTGCAATTAACTTTTTCATGGCTGACAGGTTTTTACATTTATACGGTACTCCCGAAAATTAATTTTTCCTTTTCATGTCGAAGTTATACCAATCACCTTGAAACAATTAATTTCTTCGTTTCTTTCCGATCACCGGAATACATACTGACAAAGTAAATCCCCTGATTCAGCTCAAGAACCGGAATTGTCGCTTTCAGGTTATTGAAAATTCCCGAATAAACCGGTCTGCCGTTCAAATCAAAAATCATAATCTTCTGAAACGGCTTTTCGGAAGTAACGGTAATATTTTCATTTGCCGGATTGGGTGAAAGTTGCCAGCCATCTCCGGCAACAGGTTTTTTCGGGAAAGTTTCGATGCGCACAGTCAAAGGATCAAAAACACTCACGGCATCGGGGCCCGGTAAGGGAATAATAAACAAATTATTGCCGGTGTGATATGAAAAATCTTTTGTCGTTCCCAACAGGTCAATATACTGGCGCTCATACCAAAGCGTTGAAGACTGCCGGATAACCGGCTTGTTGTTGTTATCCATTGCGATTTGCCAGTTCAGATTATCTTCAATCGGGACCTGGTCAACAATTTTTCCGGTTAACGGATCAACAAGGAGAAACCTTTCATAAGCATCCAGGATATAAAAATACCCGTTATCGGGATTGTAAGTTGCCGAATAGGTGTGATAATCATCCTGAATTTCATTTTCAATATAGGAGTTCTCGCCATCAATGTACACAATAGGTTTGTTTTCAAACGGGCTGGTCAGGGCACAAGCCCTTTTTGAATCCGAAGTAAAAGCCCAGCCAAAGACACAACCGTCGCTGGTGGGAAGAGTCGCTACAATTTTCATCGAATCCGTGCTAATGACCAATATCCCGAATTCACCATCTTCACTTTCATGGCCGCTCAGTATATATTTTTTATCAGGCGTTATTCCAACTTTTGTGTCAATTACATCCATTCTATCCGGTTCGGTATTTAACCAAATGGTTGGACAGGATTTAGTCCGGAAGTAAAGATTTTCAACAACTTCGCTGTTTTCGCCGTCCAGTTCAATTTTGTAAAGCATTCCGTGATGACCCTGGGTATAACAGGCAAAAGCATATTGACCGTCATCCGTATAGAAAATCGTATTGATCCTCATTATATTGAGCTCTTTGACCATACTTGATGTTTCGGGATCAAATAAGTAAAGCATGTTTGTAGTTTCACCATATAAAAAGATCAGATCGCTGTTTGGGATGGTCTTAATTTTCCGGATTTTCGGAACATAGATCAACGTATCCACTCTCCCTGACGGATAATCAATTATACTTAAATTACTTGAAAATGTATTTACGGCATACAGCTTGTCGCCGCTATTTGAAAGCGCTGCACTTGCAACCACGTCTGCTTCAGGCAACTCTCCCGCAAGGATCATTGTATCTGCATAAATGCTGTCCTGATTAGTAAAATCGAAGGTGTAAAATTTGTCGTAATACCCGTATCCGAGTTGCCGGACGACCGCAAATTTATCTTTAACCGGATTGATATCAATGATATCGGACAGATGATATTCAAAAGGTGTTGTCGAAATAAACTGCCCCGATCCAAAGTCAAACAAACGATAAAAATTCTCAACCTGTACCCATGCCGTTTGTTTATTTGCCGATGTCAGCACGTTCTCCGAACCTATCCAGTAGCTGCTCTCGTTGATATGATAACAAGTGTCGTTTTCAAAATCAAAAAAGTAATAAAATTCGTTCCACCTGTCGGTTGACAAAAACTTCGTTCCGTCGGCATTTGCCGCAAGTCCGCCGACAATATTAAATACCTGATAGGTTTTTATCGAATCAATGACCGACCAGTCGCTGCGCAATATCCTTCGGAGTACGACCCAGTTATTATCGGTATGGTCAACCGTCAAAAGGAATATGGTGTCCCCGGTTGTGGAGAACAGCACATCCCTGAAACCGTCTTCGTTGTAATGGTTGATGATCTCGCCCGTAACTCCGTCGAATATTGCAGGTTCGGCGATGGGTGAAATCATGCCGGCAAAAATATTTTCCGAAGGGGAAAGTGTGATCTTTCTGACCCAGTAGGATGATCTGCCCTGTATTCCGAGAATTGACCACCGGTGAATATAAGGGCTGTCAGTAATGAAAAGATTTTCACCTGTTTTGGCGTTGTAACCTTCCACAGAGCCATTCATCCAACTGTAACATGAAACATAATAATAGGCCCCGTCGTAACTCACGTCAATTTTGCTGGCATTATCTCCGCTGAATGAAAAGATGTTTTCAATTGAAAAATCACTCAGCCTGATCTTGTACACCTCTTTTGAATAGCGGCAACATATATACGCCAGTGAATCGGTAAACTCAATGTCTATCGGCCCCCTTCCCACTTCAATAGTTGCCAGTTCTTCATAAGATTTCGAATCGAAGAAATAAACCACGTCGTTGTGTTGGTAAACGGCAGCAAGCATTGCCCCGTCATTACTGTATTCCAGGTCAATCACCAGATCACCTTCGGGTAATATACCCGGCTCGTAATTCTCAACATCATCACTACGGGATGCTTTTGAATTAGGGTATTGAACCTGATTTCCATCGAAGATATTTACCGAGTAGTGACTGTCATGAAAATCGAAATTTATTATTCCGTCATCAGGAATTTTTTCAATTTTAACTTTTTTGACACCGGTGCTGTCACGAATCACCAGCCCGACGGGATCATCAGACATATTGTAGTAAACCTCAACAGATTGTGAATTCAGGAATAAACAGGTAAATAATGCAATACTTAACAATGCTGTTCTCCGGGAAGCAAATAAGGTAGTTAACTGTTTCATAGCTGTTGATATCTGGTAATGCGATTAATTATTTAACCAAAACAACGCATGAGCGTATTGCGCTAAATTAGGAAATTAGTTGCCCAAAGTCAAGGCTATCAATGAAAAATAGAAACGACTAAACTCAACCGCCCGGGGGGGGCCAAAATGGACTTTTTTTTTATTTCAAGTAAAGGCTCAAAGATCGCAGTACTAATATATTGGTTTACAATATGGATGTTTCAGCGTTTGTATCGAAATAATCGTTAACTTTGTTATGACCTCAAAACCTTTTAAAAATGAAAACCTTTACAAACGCCCTTTTACTTGTTTTAATTTCAAATATTTCTTTTGCGCAGGGTCCCCGCAATGAAGGGGACGGTTATCTTCTTGATTCGGTCTATAAATACAGTAAAAACTGGTATGAGATTGAAGTAGTGCAAAAGGAATATTATTATTATAATCTTCTGAATCAAATCAAATTAATAAAGTCATTTAAAAACAAAACCGGCTTTCCCGATCCTGCTGAATGGTACTGGACAGAAAAAGAAAATTATTATTATGACGATCAAAACCGTCTGAAAAGTGATATTTTTTCGAAACGGGATTTTGATGAGACCGACTGGACATACGACCATAAATACGAATATGAATACAGCGACATCATGCAAAGCCAAGCATCTGCTTATTGGGACTTAACGGTCAATAACTGGATGAATGGCATGAAAGAAATTGACTCGATCAAGCAACCTGAAGATATGGAAGAATCATTTTTAAGGCAGTTCTGGAATGAGGAGGCCGGAGAATGGCAAAATGAACTGTGGTTTGATACACTATACAGAGATAACGGATTGATTGATTCCATCGTCTTTACTAATTATTATCTGGATAGCAATGTTACCATCTACTACAACTTGTACGATTATACATTTTATCCTGACACGCTGTTTATTTATGAGTACGGCTCCAGTCCCAATGTCTATTACCATAAAATATTCTACACTGAAGATTCATCCATGAAGTATGAATATCTGATCAGGATCAATGATGATGGCTCCCATGAAAAGATGCACAGGGAAACGGAAGCATTTAATGACCAGCATTGGTTGGTACAAAGAACGAGTGCACTTTGGTCGAATACTTACCAGGAATGGATGATATTGTACAAAGATTCGTTGATTTACAATGAACTTGGCCTTGTTATCCGTTTTAATCAATGTATGCCTGATCAGAGGAGAACCGACTTTGAGTACAATGATGAAAATCTCCTAAAAAGAAAAAAATATTACTTTTCTATGCCCGATACGACTTTATACAGGAGATGGGATTACTTCTATACTTACACTTATGTAGATGTGCCTGAATCCGTTTCCGGAACGACAGGGCGGATTCTTCTCTATCCGAACCCCGCCCGTGAGAACATTTATTTCAATAATATCAAAACAAAAAATCAGGGGTTAAGCTATCAAATCTTTGATCTTACAGGAAAACCAATCCGGTCGGGAAGAATAAAAGCAGAAGATAATCATATAAACATTGAGAATCTTATTCCCGGCAATTATCTCATAAGAATATCCGTAAAGAATAAAATGTGGACCGGGAGATTTATAAAGTATTGAAAGCTATCGGAATACAAATCCAAAAGAGTGTCTTGTCGGGTTAAAGCGGTGGCTCATATCCTGTTCATGGCAAAAGCATAAGCTCCCACAGCCACTGCCCGTGATGTTCCCAGCCACGTAATACCCACCCCGATTTTCTTTTGGGGATAATAAGGAACCGGTTCATTTGTAAAGGGAACATTTACCATCACTTTTTCCTGCGACAGAAAAGTTTCCATTCCATTGTGGTCATGCAGGTTACAGGTGCATACTTCCATTCGTGGAAATGTGCCGCCATCCGGTTTCTGAAATTTCCTGTTCATCACCTCAACGGTTTTTGGGAGAAACAGGCGATAAGCCCCCGAAAGCCCGCCGCCGATCACCACCAGCCCGTCAATTAATGTAACGGCATTGGCCAGAACTTCTCCAAGTACTTTGCCGAAATTTTCCCATGCCCTGACGGCCTCTTTTTGTGGCCCTTTCAAACTGCCAATGCCTATTTTGTAAATCACGTCCGGTTCGGGAGTCTCATCAAAAGGAATTCCTGTTTCTTCAGCAAACAACCTCCTGATCCCCCTGATACTGACTGTTTCCTCCACACTC
>JAADID010000045.1 GCA_013151505.1 Chlorobiota bacterium
AAACTCCAGACTCCAAACTCCAGACTCCAAACTCCAGACTCCAAACTCCAAACTCCAGACTCAAGACCCAATTTCCTCAAACATCATCGCATAAGGCCGTGCAATTTCACCGGCAAGCTGTGGAATGGAAATGTATTTGCTCATCCGGCGGAATTCCTTTCCATCAAAAAACAGGATGAGTGTCGGATTGGAAAAACTGTTGTATGCTGCGGCAATTTCAGGATGCTTTTCCGAGTTAATGAAATACAATGAAACTTTTGGAAACTCATTTCGGATCAATTCCATCACTTTTGGCCGCAGGCTAATGCATGGCGCACAATGATCGTTGTAAAAATAAAGCATCAAAGCCGGTTCCTGTTGGATCGCCGAAACAACAGAATCAACATTTTCCGGTTCAGAAGAATACATCGTATTGTTCAGATTAATATTTTAAAAAAAGTCCGGCAAAATTAAATATTAAACCGTTCAATGCAACGATTTCTTAACTTCGCAGGCTCAAACCAATTTGTTGTTCTTATTAAAAATAATCGAATTATGACCTTAATAATAAAAGGTTCGGGACTGACTGTTGAGGATGTTGTAAAAGTTGCCCGTCATGGTGAAAAAGTCGAACTCGACCCGCAGGCTATCAGGCGTATTGAAAAATGCCGTGCCATGCTTGAGAAAAAAATTGACGCCCATGAAATTATGTACGGAGTAAATACAGGCATCGGAGAATTTTCAGAAATCGTACTTAATGATGACCAGGTAAAAGAATTTCAGAAATACCTTATTTATAACCATGCGGCCGGTATTGGCGAAGCCATGCCCGAAGACCATGTCCGTGCGGCCATGGTGGGCAGGATCAATGTGCATGCCCATGGTAATTCGGGGATTCGTCCGGTGATCACAAAAACGCTTGTTGAAATGCTGAACAAAGGAGTTACTCCTTATGTATGTAAGAAAGGATCTGTCGGCGCCTCGGGTGATCTTGCGCCCATGTCGCAGATTGCTTTGCTGATGCTCGGCGAAGGAAAAGCCTTTTATAAAGGTGAACTCCTCGAAGGCAAAGAAGCCATGGACAGAGCCGGAATCGAAATTCCCGGCCTGCATGCCCGCGACGGACTGGGTGTGATCAACGGTTCAAACGTACTGACTGCCATGAGCGCTTTGTTTTTATACGATGCCAACAACTGGCTCAAGCAGGCCGAGATAGCTGCTGCCATGTCGCTCGAAGCGCTGAAAGCCAATATGGGGCCTTACAATGCCCGGTTGCACGAAGTCAGGGGGTTTAAAGGAGCAGTACGTTCGGCTGTTGCCATCAGCAAACTGATAGAAGGCGGCGACCTGAAATCCGGTAAAATAAAACATAAAGTCCAGGATGCTTACTCCATGCGGTCAACGCCTCAGGTGATCGGTACGGCACATGACGCCCTGGCGTATGCGCGTGAACAGGTTGAAATAGAGTTGAACGGGGTAGGCGATAACCCTGTTTTCTTTCCGGATGAAAACATGCAGCTTTCGGGCGCAAATTTCCAGGGAAGCCCTGTGGCTTTGCCAATGGACATGGCCGGAGTTGCCATTACCATGGTGAGCGTACTTTCGGAACGGCGTATGAACCGGTTGAATAACCCGGCATTGAGCGCCGGACTGCCTGCTTTTCTTTCAAAAGGAGCGGGGATGTTCTCGGGCCTTATGTTGAGCCAGTACACGGCCGATATGCAAATTGTTGAGCAAAGAATACTGTCAGCCCCGGCAAGCATTCAGTCCATTCCGGCTGCCGCCGACCAGGAAGATTTTGTCTCGATGGGCATGAACACAGCCATTAAAAACTTCCAGATACTTGACAATGCTTACGGCATTCTGGGGATTGAATTTATGGCGGCTGCACAGGCACTCGATTTCAGGGATTACCGTTTTGGCAAAGGTGTGGAAAAAGCCCATGAGGTCATCCGGCGTTATGTTGAATTTCTGGATGTTGACAGACCTTTGCACAAGGATCACAATGCCATGAAAGAACTGATTGAATCCTGTGAGATTCTGAATGAGGTTGAAGCTGAAGTGGGGAGCCTGGAATAGAGGTATAATTGGTGCAATTGGTGCAGTTGGTGCAGTTGGTGCAATGGTTGAAGGTTGAATCGGTTGAATCGGGAAATAGGTTAATGGAAAATGGAAAACAGGGAATTGGTTAATGGAAAATAATCTCCAACATCAGGAAAGCAACACACAAAGACCGGCAATGTTAACGGTTCTGTGTATTCTGACTTTTATCGGAAGCGGATTGTCGGCTTTTGCCAACCTGCTTTTGTTTTTCTATTATGAACCCATAAAAAAGATATTTGAATCCGGACAGGTAGATTTTAAAGAAGGTTCGCTCGAGATGGAAAGCTTCAAATTATTGATGGGCATCACCCCTGATTTTTTCCTTTTTCAGGGAATACTTTACCTGATCTCACTTTTCGGAGCAATCATGATGTGGAATCTGAATAAAACAGGGTTTCATCTATATGCCGTAGCACAAATATTATTGTTGATCATTTTTGAATTTTATATTACCGGCGCACCTTTTCCATTAATTCCTTTACTTTTTTCGATAATTTTTATACTTTTATATTTTCGAAACTTACGGTTTATGAAATAAGAAATCATGGCATTTGAACCGGTTGTCAGAAATGTTAAAAAAGTAAGTTTGCCTTTTTTTTACAGGCTTTCCTCAATAGTCATACTTATCGAAAGCACCCTGGGCTTTCTTTTATTTTTTACGGTTTTTTGGTATTCTGTGTTCAACCGGGCTTTTGTCTATAACTGGGGATATGATGAATTTTCAGGAAAAAATTTCTATTTGCTGGTTATTCTTCAGTTGGTTTTGTATGCCGGATTAGCACTCAGCGGAATTCAATTGTTGCGAAGAAAAAAATCCGGTTTTTACATTTTTTCATTAAGTTTTCTTTTGCAATTGGCAACAAATTATTTTGTTCAGAACGAGTTTAGCTTTACCGGTTTGATAATAGGTTTTATGCTTTGGCTGATCCTTTTGTTAAATTATAAGATATTAGACTGAAAAATGTCCGGCAGGCGAAACAACCGTATTGTATTCTTTTGCCCGTCAGGACGGAGAATCATGAAAGAAAAGCATCTGAAAGCAGGCATTAGTTTAGAATGAATCTTAATTGATGAAATTCTGTAAGTTTTTTATGTTAATATTTTGCCACTATTAAATAATTATTAATAAATTGCGGCGTAATTTGAGGATTCAAAGATGGATCTATGTTAAATTTTTAAAATAATATCATCAACCAAAAGTTATCATTATGAGAAAAATTACAATTTTGATGGTGTTCTTGTTTTTAGCAGGTTTGCAACTGGCAAATGCGCAAGCAAGGACCATTAGTGGTAAGGTTACCAGTACCGAAGATGGTAGTGGTATTCCTGGCGTAACTGTTATGGTGAAAGGTACAGCCGTGGGGACGGTTACCGATTTAGACGGTAATTATACCCTGGAGGTTGAACCGTCTTACAAAAAGCTCATCTTTCAGTATGTAGGTATGAAGACTGTGGAAATTGACATCGGTAACCAGAGCACGATCAATGTTGCAATGGAACCGGATGTCCTTCTGATGGATGAGGTGGTTGTAACAGCTATCGGTACTCCGAAATCGCAAAAAGCGCTGGGTTATACAGTGCAGGATGTCAGCTCCAAAGAACTTGAAAGATCAGGTTCACAGGATGTTATCGGCGCTCTGGCCGGACGTGTTGCCGGTGTTCAGATCACCGGTTCCAGTGGCGCTGCCAACTCTGCCCAACGTATTACCATCAGGGGTTCTACTTCCATTATCGGAGAAAACCAGCCTTTGTTCGTTGTTGACGGTGTGCCGATTGACAACTCCACAACCCGTGACGAAGGAGGTTTTCAGAGTGGTGATGTGGCAGGTGTTGCACGTAGTAACCGTGCTTTGGATATCCCGCCCGAGGATATTGCAAGTGTGAAAGTGCTGAAAGGCGGTGCTGCCTCGGCCATTTACGGTATCCGTGGCGCCAACGGTGTTATTGAGATCACTACAAAACAAGGTAAAGCCGGCAAAGGCAAAATGGTGAATTTGACTTTCTCCTCATCAATTCAGTGGAGTAAGATCAGCCAGGTTCCCGCCCTGAACACCAAATACGGGCAAGGCTGGGGCCACCAGTGGTATTCAGGATTTTTTGCTTCCTGGGGACCCAAAATATCCGAAACCGGCTGGGTAAAAGATGATGCATGGCAAAACAGTCCTTATAAAGGATATGACGTGGACGGAGATCTCGTTTATAAAGACTCCGACAGGTACCAGGCTGCCGCGGCCAATGGTCAGGCCTCCGATGTTTCAGTTTATGACCAGTTCGATTTCTTCCAGACAGGAGTCAACTTCAACAACTCTCTCAGTTTAAGCGGCGGAAATGATAAATCCAATTTCTATGCTTCCGTCTCCGATGTCCAGGATAAAGGTGTTATTCCGAATAACAATTTCAGGAGAAACACTTTTAAACTGTCCGGTTCAACCCGTCTGGGCAAGAGGTGGAAGATTTCAGGTAATGGCTTATACATTATTAATAAGGCCAACAGGATTCAGCAGGGTTCCAACACTTCAGGCGTTATGCTTGGCTTGATGAGGACACCGCCTACCTTCAACAATAAAGCAGGTTATATTTTCCCTGACGGAACCCAGAGAAATTACCGTCACGGGGGCGGATACGATAACCCTTACTGGACGGCCAATAAGAATACCTGGATTGACCAGGTTAACCGTTTGATCGCTAACCTGCAGTTTGACTGGTACCCGACCAAGTGGTTGCGCATTATGTACCGTCCGGGTGTTGACTGGTACAGCGAGCAGGTAATAAGCTGGCTCGCAGTCAATTCGCGTACTTCTCCCAATGGCGAGGTTTTTGCCCGTAACACAGTGAACCGTGATATTAACCAGGACCTGATTGCATACATGAACTATGATTTTGGTGAAAACTGGAACACCTATTTAACAGTGGGAACTAACATGAATGAAACTTCATGGCAATATGTTGCCGGAAAGGGTACCGGATTGTCAATTCCTGACTTTTATAACCTGAGCAACTCGGGTAATATACTGGTCGAGAATATACAGAATTTGAAAAGATTGATGAGTGTTTATTTCGACATCGGATTCGGATGGAAAAAAATGGTTTATTTCAATGTTACCGGACGTAATGACTGGTCAACTACTCTGCCCGAAAAGAATAACTCTTTCTTTTATCCTTCTTTCAATGCAAGCTGGGTGATCACCGAGCTGCCGGGATTGCAGGATTCAAAAGCATTGCCCTACTGGAAAATTTTTGCCTCATGGGCCAGGACAGCCCGCGATGCCAGCCCGTATAATACTTTAACCTATTACGGGCAAACCGGCGTCGGCGACGGATGGGTTTCTCCCTATGGAGTTAACTTCCCGATCAATACCGGCGGGACTTCTTACAATGCTTATACATTGAACAACCAGGTAGGTAATGATAATCTGAGTCCCGAGCAAACAACTACATTTGAGGTCGGAACAAATATCAAATTTATCAATAACCGCCTTGGAATTGATTTTACTTACTTTAACAACAAGAGCGACAGCCTGTTACTTCCCGTTGACATTGATCCTTCAACGGGATTCAGCAGTATGTTTATCAATGCAGCCAGTATGACTTCCGTCGGATTTGATGTTACATTGTATGCAACGATCATCAAAGCCAAGAACTTTACCTGGGATATAACGGTTAACTACTCCAAATTCGAGAATAATGTCACATCGCTTGCCAAGAATGTAGATGCCATTTTCCTCGGCGGGTTTGTCGGTTCGCAGATTCGTGCCGTTGTTGACGAGTCTTATCCGACAATTTACGGTTACGACTGGGTCAGGGATGACAATGGAAATGTGATCATTGATGACGATCCCACCAGCCCCGGATACGGATATCCGTCAGGAAACTACGAATTGGCTCCGTTGGGCAGGGTAACACCGAAATGGATCATGGGCATCTCCTCCTCATTCTCTTTCTTCGGGGTGAATATTTACACACTCTGGGATTTCCGTGACGGAAACAAAATGTGGAACGGAACACTGGGCGCCTTGAATTTCTTTGGCGCATCGGCCAATACGGAATATCGTGATGATCCGAGTTATGTTTTCCCGGGTGTTAAAGCATCTACAGGAGAACCTAACGACATCAATGTAGCTGACCTGGGTGACCCGGATTGGGCTCAAAACTGGGCCACCAGTGGTGAAGGCAGCGGATTTACAGGCCCGTCGGTTGATTATATCCAGGATGCAGGTTGGATAAGAATGAAAGAACTCACGGTTTCCTACTCATTCAACAAGCTGTTGAAAGATTCATTTGTTGATAACCTGGAGATATATTTCACGGGAAGGAACCTGTTTTTGAGTACACCTTATACGGGCATTGATCCCAATACCAGCTTATTGGGTGCAGGCAACGCCCAGGGTATAGACTATTTCAACATGCCCGGAACTAAAACCTATATGCTGGGCTTACGGTTCGCATTTTAAACAAAATGAATAATGGTTAAAACGAAAAAAATGAAGATCATGAAAAATAAAATTTTAATGAAAATTGGATTGTATTGTTCATCTTGTTGGTGGGTATTGTAAGCTCATGCAACAGTTGGATTGATCCTGACATCAATGTCAGCCCCAACAGTCCGGTGGATGTGCCGATGAGTTTGTTGTTACCATCGGTTGAATCACGTGCCGCATTTACTGTTGTTGAAGGAAATTCTTACACAAGAACTGTATCCTTATGGATTCAGCATTTGACCGGTGTTTCGCGTCAGAGCCAGGCCGAAGGCGCTTATACTCTTCGTTCAGACGATGTGAACAACATGTGGAACTCGGCGTATGCCGGCGCACTGATGGATACCAAACAGATTGTTTTGAAAGCACAAACTGACGAAACAAAATCACCTCACTTCGAAGGTGTTGCAAAGATCCTTCAGGCTGTAATTCTCGGTTATTGCACCGATGTCTGGAACGATATACCATGGTCGGAAGCTTTGCAGGGAAAGGCAAATCTGACTCCGGTTTTTGATTCCCAGCAATCAATTTACGCTGTTATCCAGTCACTGTTAGACGAAGGAATCAGCCTTTGCAGCCAGCCGGCAGAAAATAATATCATTCAACTTGATGGTGACATCATTTTTGGGAATGATGTTACAATGTGGGTTAAAGCTGCCTGGGCGTTGAAAGCACGCTATGCATTGCATTTGTCAAAAAGGAACGGCAATGACGCTTATAGTAAAGCGCTGGAATATGCAGGCAAAGCATTTGACAGCAATGACGGGAACATGTTTTATTATTACAGTTCTTCGAGCGACAACAATGCCAATCCGTTGTATTTGTTCATGCTGACTCGCGGTGATGTCCGTATGTGTTCCACGCTGATTGACTCGCTCCAGAATCATGCAGACCCGCGTTTACCGGTATTTGCTTATCCAACTGCAGGTGATATTATCATTGGCAATGATACCATACCGAAAGGAAGCTTTTACGGCGCGCCTCCCGGATCACCTATTGACAATGCCTCCGAACCCGGACCTGGTATTGCTGCTCCCGATGCGCCTACCCAGTTCATCACTTATGCCGAGCTGGAATTCATCAAAGCGGAAGCTCATGCCGCACTGGGTCATAGCGGCCCTGCAAAAGATGCCTACAAAGCAGCTTTAAAAGCTTCACTTGAGCAGTATGGCGTTTATGACGATACCTGGTACCAGGCCTATTCTGCTGCAATAGATAATATTCCTGACAATATGCTGATGAAAGCCATCATGACGGAAAAATGGATCAGTCTGACTTACAGCAGTGAATCATTTGTTGACTGGAGAAGGACGGGTTATCCCATACTTTCACCCAACCCGGCTGCAGTAAGGCAGGAAATCCCCAGGAGATTCCCGTATCCTACAGATGCGCTCACCTATAATACGAACACTCCCGACCTTGGCGATGCTCCCCTTTGGGAAAGAGTTTGGTGGGATGTTGGTTCTTCCGGTAAGTAAGGTTTATTTTTAAAATATTTGGAAAAAGCCGTCTCGTTTTAAATGAGATGGCTTTTTTTATTCATTTTTTTGAAATATTTATTCCTTAAAATTTGTTAATTTAAAACAATTATGCCTAAATTGCGGCGAATTTAAGATTCCCGATGGATCTTAGTAATAATAAATCATATTAGTAACCAAAATCTAACATTATGAGGAAATTTACAGTTTTGCTGGTGTTCCTGTTTTTAGCCGGTTTGCAATTAGCAAACGCCCAGACAAGAACACTCAGCGGTAAGGTTATCAGTTCCGAGGATGGAAAGGGTATTCCGGGAGTAACGGTTCAAGCCAAAGGCACCACAGTAGGAACAACCACAGACCTGGACGGTAACTTTACGCTCACGGTATCACCTGATGTTAAAACGCTGGTTTTTTCATTTGTCGGAATGAAAACCATCGAATATCAGATTGGTGATAAAACAACCATAAACATCACCATGGAACCGGAAGCACAACTTGTTGAAGAAGTTGTAGTAACGGCTTACGGCATTTCCCGTGAAAAGAAATCACTGGGTTATGCAACCCAACAATTAAGCGGATCCGACGTCAATCAGGTAAAAAATGATAACTTCATTAATAACCTGCAGGGAAAATCCGCTGGTGTAGACATTAGAGCAAATAACAACCTGGGCGGCTCCACAAATGTTATTATCAGAGGGTCTTCCTCTCTGACAGGTAACAACCAGGCATTGTTTGTTGTTGACGGTGTGCCGATCAGTAATGAAATTGTCAATGATCCGGCTCAGATCAGCGGACGTCACGGATACGACTACGGAAACCCTGCATCGGACATTGCAGCCGAAGACATCGAATCAATAGATATTCTTAAAGGCGCTGCCGCTACAGCGCTTTACGGATCGCGTGCAGCCAACGGTGTTATTATGATCACTACAAAAAAAGGTAAAAAAGCCGGAGAAGGCGCAAAAAGATGGGGCGTAACCCTCAGCTCAAATGCTACTGTTGGCATGGTTGACTGGAGTACCTTCCCGACCTACCAGCAAGAGTATGGAGCCGGTTACGGCTGGTTCTACAGCGCCGGTCCTGAGTATCCCGGATTAGACAGGGATTGGGACATCAACGGTGACGGAAAGTTGGATCTAACGGTTCCGACTTATGAAGATGCTTCGTTCGGACAGAAATTTGACCCGAACTTAATGGTCTATCAGTACAATTCCTATTATCCTTCATCACCCAAATACAAAAAAGCAACACCTTGGGTAGCTGCTGAAAACGGACCAAGATACTTTTTACAAAACTCATGGAATTTTACCAATACGGTTGAAGTTGCCGGCGGCGGCGACAAGTCAACATTCAGACTGGCTTATACAAACAATACGGGAACCGGTATCTTACCCAATAGCAGATTAACAAGAAATAATATTAATGTAAACGGTTCGTACGATATTGTAAAAGGATTGACCGTTTCGGCCAAAGCCAATTATATCAATACACAAGGAAAAGGACGTAACGGAACAGGTTACAGCGACAACATCTTTTCTTCATTCCGTCAGTGGATGGAAACCAATGTTGACTATAAAGAGCAGGAAGAACTTTATAATAACACGGGACGTAACCTGACATGGAATCCGAACAGCCCTTACGACTGGGCTCCGGCTTACTGGGACAATCCCTACTGGGTTCGTTATGAAAATTTTGAAACTGACAAAAGAGACCGTTTGATCGGCTATGCCATGGTTAACTGGGATATCAACAAACATTTCAATATCATGGCACGTTACGGAATTGATACCTATTCATTCCTTATGGAAGAAAGAAAAGCCATCGGATCGGCATCCGGCGCTTTTGGTGTTGGACGCCCCGATGTGACTTCAGGTTATGCCAGGCGTTCACAGAATTATACGGAGTCCAACTTTGACCTGATTGGAAGATATAACCAAAGATGGAAAACCATCAGCTTAAATGTTATGCTGGGGATGAACATCAGAAGACAGCGGGATGAATTTATTTTTGAATCCACCCAGGGCGGCCTGATCGTTCCTGATCTGTATTCGCTTTCCAACAGCAAAAACGCACAATCGCCGCCTGATGAACGTTTGGCTACGATTGGCGTTAACGGTCTTTTCGGTAGTTTCTCACTGGGAATCAAAGACTTTTTGTATTTTGACGGTAGCTTGAGGCGTGATAAATCATCAACCCTTCCGGTAGATAAAAATACTTATTATTATCCTGCTATTTCCGTTAGCTTCCTTTTCTCCAGCCTCGCTGAAAATGCCGACTGGTTGCAATTGGGTAAAATACGACTCAGTTATGCACAGGTTGGTAACGATGCCCCCTTTGCAAGTATCTATGATACATACACACAATTCCCTTCATTCGGCGTTACACCTTTGTTCTCGGTTCCCAGTACGAAAAATAATTTTGAACTGAAACCTGAAAAAACCACGAGCCTTGAAGCCGGATTGGAAATGACCATGTTACAAAAACGGTTGGGTTTTGACCTCGCCTATTACAAATACAATACGGTTGACCAGATCCTTCCGATCGCTGTTTCAACAGCTACAGGGTACTCCTTTAAGTATATCAATGCCGGTGAGGTTCAGAATGCCGGTTGGGAACTTACTTTATTCGGGGTAATTGTTGCTCATAAAAATTTCAGATGGCAGGTTGACGTAAACTGGGCCAGAAACAGGAATGAAGTGGTTTCTCTCGCAAGAGGTGTTGAAAACCTGCAGTTGGCAAGACTCCAGGGCGGTGTTTCAATCAATGCACGTGTGGGCGAACCTTACGGAACCATTCAGGGAACCGATTTTGTTTACAACGAAAACGGTGAAAAAGTGATCGGTTCAAACGGATACTATTTGAAAACAACAACCTCCGATGTTGTTCTGGGTGACATTACACCGAAATGGATCGGCGGAATCAACAACCGGTTTACGTTCTTCCAGAATCTTACATTTAGTTTCCTGATTGATATCCAGAGAGGCGGAAGCGTATTCTCACTCGACCAGTATTACGGACTGGGTACAGGATTATATCCTGAAACTGTTTTCACAAATGATCTTGGAAATCCGGTCAGGAACTCACTGGAAGAAGGTGGCGGACTGATCCTTGACGGAGTTGTAAATACAGGAACCGAAGACAATCCTGTTTGGGAAAAGAACACAACAAGGGTACATGGTGATGACTATCGTGTATTCGGCTGGTCGAAAAATCCGAACAGTGCATTTGTTTATGATGCTTCCTATGTAAAACTCCGGGAATTGGTTATTTCCTATTCATTACCCAAAAAATTAATGGATAAGTCAAAAGCGCTGTATGGCGTTTCATTCAGTCTGGTAGGATCAAACCTCTGGATCATATCGAAGAATCTTCCTTATGCCGACCCGGAATCCAGCCAGAGTGCCGGAAACGTCCAGGGATGGCAGTCAGGTGTAATGCCTACTACGCGAAATATTGGACTATCTGTAAGAGTTGAATTTTAAACACGTAATATCATGAAAAGAATATATTTAGTTTTTATAGCTTTGATAGGGATCGGGATTTTTTCATCCTGCAATAAGACCCTTGAGGATATGAATGAGGATACCAAGCACCCGACAAAGGTGCCTGGAAATTTCTTATTCGCAAACGCTCAGAAAGCCCTTGCCGACCAGGTTGCAAGTCCTAATGTGAACATTAACAACTGGAAGCTGTGGGCCCAGTACTGGACAGAAACGACTTATACGGATGAGTCGAATTATGATGTAGTTACCAGGGACATCGCCAGTAACAAGTTCCGTATTTATTACCGTAATATTTTACGCGACTTTAAAGAAGCCAAAGATATTATCGGTAAAGAAGAAACCGCTGGTGATGCAGAAGTAGCTGAGCAAAAAAACAGGATTCTCATTACGGATATCCTGATGGTTTACACATACCAGCGACTGGTGGATATGTTTGGAAATGTTCCTTACACCGAAGCATTGGATATTGAAAACATTTCGCCGGTTTATGATGATGCATTCACCATTTACAAGGATCTGATCAGCAGGCTGGATACCGACCTTGCCGGATTAAATGACGCATACGGCAGCTTCGGAGGCGATGACCTCTATTATAGCGGTGATGTCGGCATGTGGAAAAAGTTTGCCAATACGTTGAAGGTCAAGCTGGGGATCACCTTGTCAAAAGTTGACAAAGGTTTGGCACAAAAAACCGTTGAGTCAGCATACAACAAAGGATTCGGCCCGGGCGAGCTTTGCCAGCTCGTATATCTTAGTGGTATCAATGCCAACCCGATCTATAATAACCTGATCCTGAGCGGAAGGCATGACTATGTAGCTGCCAACACCATCGTTGACATCATGAACAACCTGGAAGACCCGCGGAGATATGCTTATTTTACGCTGATAGACACTTCGTCTAATCCTGAAGTTCCAAAACTGGCATACCTCGGTGGTAAATACGGATACAGCAGCGCTTATACTTCTTATTCGCATATTCCAAATACAAATGTAGATGCGGGAGAGCGTTTACCAACTGATGTTGACGGAAGCAATGTGGCTGATGAGACATTCCCGATGGTATTACTCGATTATACCGAGCTTTGTTTCTATCTTGCTGAAGCTGCCGAAAGAGGTTTCTCGGTTGGCGGTTCAGGTGAAGAGTGGTATAACAAAGGGATTACTTCTTCCATGGATTTCTGGCTTGGGCGACACTATAGCTCAACGGATGTGGCTTCCATGACTGCCGATTATCTTGCAAATCCGGATGTGGCTTACAGTACCGCACCCGGTGACTGGCAGGAAAAGATCGGAGTTCAGGCCTGGCTTGCCTTCTACTACAGAGGGTTTGTCGGTTATACCTCTTACAGGCGTTTGGGTTATCCTGTGATGAACCTGCCTCCTTCACCTCCCGAAGATGCCGGTAATGCGGTACCGAGGAGGATTACTTATCCTATTGCCGAACAAACACTGAATGCCGCTTCCTATGCTGAAGCTGCAAGCGCAATAGGCGGAGACTTCTTGAAAACAAAGATTTTCTGGGATAAATAAACCCCGGAATTCACAATAATAAAAAGCCGTCTCGTTCAAAACGAGACGGCTTTTTTCTTTTGAATCCCGTAAGCAATCCGGGATAACAGTTTATTCCCGGTAGAGTTCGATATCATTGAAAAACAATTCCCAGGCAAAAGTACGGGAAAAATAGGCGAGGGTGGGTTCAAGACGTTTGCCCTTTTCCGGGCCTTGTACAATTTCACCGAAAATATCATATAAATTCCCGAAATTATCTTTCATAATGACAGGTAGCTTGCCCTGGACGGCAGTATATGAATAATTGCCGGCTGAAGTATTTTTTAAAAAAGCCGTGAAAAGGTGCAATTCGTTACTGCCGCAAATAATCAGGGAAGCGCCTTGAAAATTGGTGGTAAACAATTGAACACCTTCATTGAATAATTTAAAATTGAAAAGCAGGAGACGGCTGTTTTTTACCACGCCAAAATATTGCTGTCCTGAAGGGAGGTTGACCGTATCTTCATCCACGGGTTCATCTTTCAGGAATCCGCCGTGCTTCGGGATTCCGCAGGAACCTGATTCACAATCAGTATGATCAAGGACTTTTGCATCGGGAAAGGCTGCTTTTATGGTCGAAAACCTGGTTTCCAAAAGGATACTTGTTTCAGGAAAGCTGCCCATGAGTTTTCCGTGAACACATTGGGTTTTCATCTGCGACCAGATACTTTCTGTTTCCCTGTCGTAAGGCATTAAATTTTCATTGTACAACATTCCCGAAACGCCGAATTCGGTGACTTTACCGTTTATCTTCCTGTTCCATTTCATGCCGCTGCCCGTTCTGGGACAGTATGTGATGGCAAAATATTGATCATTCAGGTTATCATTGACAATCTCGTGGGCATCCATCATCCGGACGGGGTAAATTCTTGTTTCGCCGGCTATACGGGCAACAAGTACCAGGTCGTCCGGTTTTAGATTGCTTTGGTCCGCCGGAATAAACTGCGGATCGTCAATGGACGGAATCCGGTCTTTCGGCAGATCCTTGAAAAGGACTTTCCCCGGGGGCACCAGCCACAATTCCGTTTCACCGGAAACATTCGTTGATGCGTTCTCTTCCTTTTTTGTGCAGGATGCTGCTACGAATAAAAGAACAAAAACAAAAAGGTATGACCACAATAATTTTCCCATGATCTTTTTATGATTTGTCGGAGGCAGGTCAATATCCTTACTCACCATGAGGTTTGTGGGAGGTATTCAATCGCGGTCTTGTTCGGTTCAGCGAGCCGGCTACCGGCCTGGCTGGAAGAATGGGATTGGTATAAAAAAGGTCCTCTGTTATAGAAAAAGGTTGTCATTTCGAGTAAATAGACCCTGAAATAAGGGCCCGCATTGTGACATGACATGTTAATGGCTAAAGCCGGTTTGATTTTTTATTTAATCACGGCGCTTCCAGACGGATTGCTTTGCAAAAAGTACCGTGCAAAACGCAATGGCGGGATATTCTACTCTGGTTTTTAAGCCGTGCAAAATGTAATGCAGGTATATTTTACTTCGGCTTTTAAGCT
>JAADID010000126.1 GCA_013151505.1 Chlorobiota bacterium
AAAGCAGATTTTTTATGATCTTTTAGTAGAATATTGACTGCCGACTGTTAACTGCCGCCCGAAACTTATTCCGCCGTATGTTCATACTCCGGGTTATTCATTTGCTCAATCCTTGATTTGTATTCTTCGGTCGTGATGTTGTTCTGCCAATGGCCTGTGAGGCGTGCGACACCGGTAAAAAGCAAAAAAATCAAAACAACAAGTATGGCTACCGTCCGGGCGGAAAGCGGTTTCTTGTGGTTATAAACTTTGAATGTCAATGTATTGGGTTCGGGGCAAACCGATGTGCAGGTCAGACAGGCCGTGCATTCGTCGGAACGGATCCGGGTTTTGCTGTGAACCTGAATGCTTGCCGGGCAGGATTCGGTGCAGGCGCGGCAGTCCGTGCAGGTATCAGGATTGCGCGTGATCTTTGCCGGGCTGAATAAGCTAATAAAACCCATCAACGCTCCGTACGGACAAAGGTAGCGACACCAGAAATTTTTAATTACGACTGATAAAAGTATCAGTACAATAATGACCACTAACGAAAAGGTTGTGATATGGACGAAAAACAACATCATCTTGATGTCGGCAATCCGGTTGTATGGACCGTAAATAAAATTGCGCAGGTCATCCGCCCCCATATCCATGAAAATACCCCACGCAAAAAAGATCAGTATCAGATATTTCAAACTGCGAAGGGGATAATCCAGCCAGCGTGGTATTGCAAGGTTCTTTCCGAAAATTTTCCGGCCTCCTTTCCATAGGTATTCCGACAACAACCCTACCGGACAAACCCATGTGCAGAATGTCCTTTTCAAAAAAAGCCCCATCACCACGAAAGCCAAAAACAGCACAAGCCCTGCCGGATGAATGGGGTTGAAATCACCGGTCAGTACCCAGTATTTCAAAGCCATTAATGAGCTGATAGGCAAAAAGGCTTCCACGCCCGGTGGCCTGGAGACTTCTGCACCGCCTTCCTGCAAAAACCTGACAAAAAGGACGAACCGCCATCCGGTATAAATGGTTGCAAAAAGGAAAAACAATTGTACTGCGAGTCTTATCCCCGGGCTTTTTTTATAACCGGGTTTATCCAATTTCAGATTCTGAAAATTCATGATTTTCTTCACGGCCATCTCATTAATCAATTAGGGTTGACGCAAAGAAAAGGAAAAAAAAGCAAAATACATCATCCGGCTGATTTGGATCAATGATTAACCGGATCGGCGAAAATTCCCTAAATTTGAAAGAAAATTTTCACCTCTAAAATTATTATTATGCCTGATGAAATAAAAATTGATCCCGTCACATACAATAAGCCGCTCAGGGAAACGCTGGACGAAATCTTTAAAAATGCCGGAGATTTGCCCATCAAAGGCGGGTGGGGTTATACAAAGGAAGAAGCCATTGTTATTGACAAGGATGACCCTTCGGTAAAGCCGGGATTACCGTTTGACGGCGTGGGAATAGAGTACAAGGTGGCCGAACTTCTGATCTATCTTGAACTGATCGTTTTCAGGAAACAGGAGGAGCGTTTTGGTGGAATAGAAACCAAGTTAAACACACAATTTCTAAGTTCGGATGACGGACGTCATTTCGATGTGCTTGTTTTTGACGTAACGGCTTTCCGGGACAAAGACTTCGCCATGCTGAAAAAAGAATGGCTGGCAAATGAACACAACCCGGGGTTTGATGTACAAAAACATATTGAAAAGATGGAAAAACTGAAATGTCATTATCAACGAGAGCTGTGGTTTGATATTACCAGTTTTTACGGTAGTTATTGATGAGTATTAAATATTGTTATGTGCTTTTTATCAAACAATCTTGTTTTTATAAAGTGAAGCCCAAACATTTGCCTTACTCCTCCATGTGTTTGTGCTTGGATTTTATTATGAAGTAGTAAAGCGATTACTGCATAGTAACATGCGTAATAAAGCCGGTTGACTGCCGTATTCCATAGCTCATTGTCAACAAGCACACTGACCTCATTTAATGTGGACCGTGCCCTGCTCAAGCGGTAATTTATCAGATCTTTTCGCTCCGTATCATTCATAAAACAATCCCTTCTTTGATGACATTCTCATAAAAAGGTGTGATTTTATGCCGGGTTTCCCATTCATTTTTAGACAATACAATAGGACTTATGATTTGACCTGTTTCAAATTCAATTTCATATAACGGATATTTAACTCTTTTTTCATCTTCTCTTGTAACTGATTCTTTATCAAGAAGAATAAGAATGTCAATGTCCGAGTCATTTCTTTGATCGCCCCTTGCATGTGAACCATATAAAATAATTGTTGCACCGGGCTCTTCCAACCTGACTGTCTGACGTATTTTTGAGATTATGTTTCCGCTGTTTTTCATATTTACAAAGTTATATAATTTATTGGAGTTGTTTTTTTAAAATAAAATGTCAGTCATTTCATATAGGATTTGCTTCGCGAATCCAAAGTGGGGGGGTGAATCAAACAAAACCCTTGCTCACTGTGTTCGCTTTGGATTTTTTCTTTTTCTACTTTATAACAGCAAGCTGTTAACATAGAAAAAGAAAAAACCCAACACTGTCGTGTCGGGTTTTGCTTGTACACCGTACGGGATTTGAACCCGTGTTACCAGGATGAAAACCTGGCGTCCTGACCTGGCTAGACGAACGGTGCCTTTTTGTTTGGGGCTGCAAAAATAAAAAAATATTGAAAACCAACTAAGATTCGGAAAAAAATTAGTCGTAATCGAATAATCAGGTTATTAATATGTAATTCAATAAGTTAAAAACGCAGATTGTTTGATCCTGATTTTCGAGTTTCAGGCTCATATCGTTTTGAAGTGCAATGTGTGCATTCTTTGGTATCGGTGCGGTGAAAAGGATGGATCAAAAGCCGAAAAAAACAACACGGGCAGAGTAGAAAAACAATCGAGGGCTATCGAGCCATTCCTTCCTAATCCTGATCGGCCTGAAACCGGAAACCAAGCCGTTTGCCGGTTTTCATGGAAATGGCGTCAAGGGTATTTTTCATTTCATTGACGGTTACTTCCTGCATGTTTTGATATGGCGGGGTCAGCAAGTCGAAATTCAGCGTGTAGGTGATGGCTGCGGAGACCACATCTTCGATCTTTTCTTTGTTGAATACAAAGTCTCCGAAATTGTTGTACAGGTAGCCCAGTTCGCGCTTGCCTTCGATGAAATAGTGTTTGTCTTTGTTGATGAATATCCTCCCGATCATGTAACCGACGTCGTTTACCCGGTTGTAAATGAATGAATCGGCCAGAAAATTGTAAATACAGATCATGCCGGAATAAGATCTTTCCTTTTCTTCTTTTATGTAAGGGGTTCTCATCACAGCATGATCACGCGAAAATTCAAATACATTGGTATGCATCAAAAAAAGCAGGATATCGCCGCCGAATTTCACCTCGATCTCAAAATCGCCGCGCATTCGCGATTCGAATTCAATCCTGTGGGGAAGGTTATGCTCCTCGGCATATTTTTCGTAATCAAGCGTAAAGTTGTCAATCACATCTTTAAGCAAACGGAACGAATCCAGCGTGTTGCGGTAAACAATTTGTTTTAAAGTAGCTTTTTGAACAAGCCTGACGAACAACTCTTCCTTTTTACTTTTTTTGGTTTTGGCCATGATCTTAAAATTTTATTCAAAGGTAAAAGAAAGCATAAAAACTTTTGACCTGATAGACTCTATGCTGTTTGTGTAAATATTGTTTTCGTTTTTGAGCAATTGGTTCAACCCGTATCCCATTCGTAATTCGGTACCAAATTTAAAATAAGTAGTATAAAATTCAAAACCAATACCTGCGCTGAGATAAAAATCCTGTTTGTTAAGCTTTACGGTGATATCGGTCGTGTTTTGCTCAGCCTTTTTCTGTGACGCCAGATCAATGGAATATTGTACTCCGGCAAGTAAATAGATGCCAAAATTGTTTAATCGTGTGGAACGGTAACGGAAGTCAAGCGGAAAATTGATCAGCGTCGAGGTGATGCTTTTGGTAGTGGTCACCATTTGTCCCTGCCCGTCATTAAAAATTTCAATCTGGTAGTTTAGTTTACGCTCGCCAAACGAAAGGGAAGGAATGAAACGCATATCGAAATATTTTCCCAAACGCAGGTTGCCCAGTATGCCAATCGTAAAGCCGGGTGTTGGTCTTGGCGAAACGGAATAAAGCACCAGTGAATCGGCAAAAATATCAGGATATTGCTCGGGAGTCCATTTCATGTAAGTTAAACTGTCAGCCGGCTTCAGTGTAAAAAGCATTTGATTGAGGCCCAGGATAAAACCAAAATGATAGGGAGTGTCGTTATAAGTGGGAAGATTCAGGACTTTTCTGATCTGTGCAGATGCATTTGTTCCTGAAAAAATGAAGAATAAAAAAAAGGTAAATATGATGAATGCTGATTTTTTCAATAGTTTATGATTTTTACTTTAACGATATTTGGCTGAACATAGTATTCACGGATAAAAAAACCGGGCAAATTTAAGCTAAAATCCAAATATACAATACCAGAATGTGTAAACCTGTTTTTCAGAGACAAACAGTAAGATTATTTTGTCCCGTAATACATCGTTGCAATGCCAAAAGTAAGCCGTTGTTGTCCTGTTTTCTTAAATCCGGCCTTTTCCATCTCTTTCAGGAAAACTTTATCCTCTGGAAATGCCTGTACCGATTCGGGCAGATAGGTGTAAGCCTCTTTATTTTTAGAGATCATTTTCCCCACCGCAGGCAGTAAATACCTGAAATAAGCATTGTAAACCTGTCTGAACGGAAATCTTTTCGGTTTTGAAAATTCAAGAATAACCACATGCCCGCCGGGTTTGAGCACCCGGAACATTTCGGATAGCCCGCGTTCCAGGTTTTCAAAATTGCGAACACCGAAGGCCACGGTGACGGCATCGAAACTTTTGTCGTCAGACTGAAGATTCTCTGAATCGCCTTCCTCAAGGAAAATTATATTTTCCAGGTTTCTTTTACTGATCTTTTCTTTCCCGATGTCAAGCATCCCGGTTGCGATATCAATGCCGGTTATTTTTTCAGGTTGAAGTTTTGCCAGTTCGATGGCAAGGTCTCCCGTTCCTGTGGCCACGTCAAGGATCTTATACGGATGGAAGGGGGCAAGATGTTTTCTGACTTTCTTCCTCCAGCGTTTGTCAATGCCTGCGGAAAGAAAATGATTCAGAAAATCATAGCGGAAGGCAATGGCGTTGAACATGCCTTTCACTTTTTCTTTTTTGCCCTGCTGTTGTTTTGGCTTTGTCATCGGTTTTCTGGAAGTTGGTTAGCGGGTAAGCAAACGGATCACTTCGTCCTGCAATTTGTTTTTGTCAATGGGTACCACACCGACTTCTTCGCAGACCAATCCCCCGGCCAGGTTAGCAATGGCAGCCATATCGGCCGGTTCCACACCTTTTGCCAGGCACAGTGCCGCCACACTGATCACTGTGTCGCCTGCGCCCGAAACGTCGCTGATATTCCGTAAATGCGCCGAAATATGTTGCTGGCCTCCGTTCCATTTGACGAAAATTCCTTTTGAAGAAAGGGTATTGAGAATGATCTCGGCGTTAAGCAGTTCTTTGAGCCTCGTAACCGCCTTTTCAACATCTTTCCTGTTGTTCTCTTCAATATCAAGATTCAGTCCGTCTCTGACCTCTTTCAGGTTGGGTTTGAATAGTGTAACTTCCCTGTATTCCAAAAAGTTACGTTTTTTCGGGTCCACAACCACGGGAATATTTTTTTGTTTTGCCAGTCCTACCACCTTTTTGATCAGGGCAGGCGTAATGATACCTTTATCGTAATCCTGGAAAATAATAACATCGGTGTTGTTGCTTTTCAGCAAACCGGAAATCCGTTCGGATAATCGCACGAATTCTTCTTTTTTCAGGTTTTCTGTCGTTTCTTCATCCACCCGAAGCATCTGGGCATGATTTCCGAAAACCCTGAATTTTGTCGTAGTCAGCCGTTGGTTGCTCCGAACAATCCCTTCAATTGACATGCTTTCCTCCGTCAGCAGATCAAAGAACTCATTGCCCTTGGTGTCGTTTCCGATTACAGAGCAGAGGATGGGGTTAGCCCCCAGCGATTTGATATTGAGCGCAACATTGGCGGCTCCCCCCAGGCGGTTTTCCCGTTTTTCAACAGTTACGATAGGAACGGGGGCTTCGGGTGAAATGCGTTCAACGTTGCCCCAGATGTAAGAATCCACCATCACATCGCCAATGATCATCACATTGAGCCCGTTAAAGGCAGAAAAAAGTCTCGAAACGGTTTCTGTGGTCAGCATGGATAAGATTTTGGGCAAAAGTATAAAAATTCACCCGTTTGGGTTTTTCAAATAAAAAAAGCCACACCCGGGAAGATGCGGCTTTTATTTATCATTTAAACAATTTGTTTATTGAACAGGACCTTTTGCAATATCTCCGATATCCACAATTGCAATATCATCGCTATCTATCGCAGTTGCCGAACCGGTGGCCGGGTCAATGGTATAGGCCATTTCACCACCGTTTGCAGAATCCACAATCCCATACAATACGCCGTCACTTCCGTAAGCGATTTGTGTAGCGCTGTCAAGCGTTATCGAAAGTGATGAATAGGCGTCGCTGACCATATCATATTCGATCAATTCAATGCTACCATCGCTCATCGTGCCTACCATATACATGTATGATCCGTCAGGGCTGATGGCGATATCACTGACTGTAACAGATTCAGGGATGGTACTGACTGTTGTTTCCGAACTGATGTTCCAGTTCTCATCAAATGATACCATTTTAATTTCATTGGTTACCGCATCTACATAATAATAATTACCATCGTAAAATGTTGCGCTGGCGGGTTCGCCGAGGAGCGTTCCGGAAAGGAATGAAGAGGATGTCCCGTCAAGCGGGTTGATCCACAGCTCGCCTTCGGGATAGGTGGCAAAAAACAGGTTGCCTGATACGGCATCGTAAGCTGCCGCATCATAAGCGCCCGTATTGGTTGTTCCGATGTATTCACTCAATATCAGATCAGATCCTCCGGTTGTCAGATTGATCAGATAAACCATCAGGCTGTCATTGCGATATTCTGTTCCGTACAACACAACGAACGGATTATCTTCCTGGTTGTAGTAATACGTGGCATACCATCCCCAACCTTTATCCGAGAATTTAAATTCTCCGTCACCCCAGGCGGTTTCTTCCTGGTTGTTGGACGTATTATGTACGACGGCATGCGATGCCACAACAAAACCGGGATCTTCTGCCGGCGGAAGTTCTGACAGCGGCACGGTAAAAGTTACGGTGCTGACCCAGGGGTCATAAGTCCCGCTGTTCGGGAATTTACCGATTTTCGGTTTTCCGGGTTTATTTACAGGCATATCCGCTTTGTCTCCGGCAAACATGTGAGCCTCTGATATCAACCAGTTTCCGTTTGTCTGGTAAGTCACATAAAAATTAGCATTGTCGTCAATACCGTAAGTCACAGTACCGACATCAATGTTTTGCCCCGCCCAAAGCGTTTTTATGATTTCTCCTGACTTCAATGAACCGTAGCCGTTCCATTTGTCAGCCGGCTGAGCGGTGTCAGATGTCCTTTGGCAGGCCAAAACCAGAATGGTTAAAATTATTGTTAAGATCTTTTTCATGATTGTGTGTTTTTATGTAATAATATTATACGATTTACTATTTAAAAGTTTCATTAACAGGAGATAGAACCGTGCTTTTCAGAAGTACGCGTTTTGCCGGTATAATTTGGTTTTAACGGGTAAACTTTTTACTTTTTTAAACAATTTATTGACAATTGTCAAAATGTTGTAACTGATTAAGCGGGAAAGGTTAAGCGATGATTTGTTAACCGAAATGAACATTAAATTTTGAAAAAGATAAAAAGAGCTGTTAACTTTTCAGAAAATGCGCCGTATAAGAAAACGATTTGATTGCAAAAACGGCTTTCGCCAGTATAGCAATCGGTTTAAGATAGAAGATGATTAGTATAACCATTGAATTATGACACAAGAAGATATTCTTTATTATCTTCCCTTTGCAACAGGAGTCAAAACACTGGAAGAAGCATTCAAATTGTTTCAGAAGTGTGAGACTGCCGAAGACCCGGTTTATCCCAAACAAGCATGCCTTGAAGATCCCGGAAAGGAGCTTTTCATGCATAATTATAATGGCGAGTCGGTAGTGGCCAGCATTTATGAAAAATATCCCAACGGTTTGCGGTTAAATTTAGGACACAGGTATTTCAAAAATATTGACGAGGCAAGCCGGTACATGTTTCAACTGGCATTTGCAACCGATGCCATGAATGCTATTGACAAACCCGAAAAAGTTCAGAAAGAGATCATCGAAAAGTGGAAAACACTGGCCAATTATATCAGGATTTTCATTGAAAAAGAGGTTTTTCTGATGTCGGTAAAAGTTAAAATACTTGAAGACATTGTCTCGGAGTGTCCCACCTTAAGTATAAATGTCGAAACAATGCGCAAGCATTCGAAAAGAATGGCTGAGAAGTATTCCGCTGATTTCGAAAAAGAGATAGGAAAGTCACCCCTGTGGTTCGATTATCACAACCCGGAACACTGGCGGTGGGCCATTTCGAAGATGGAACCTTCGTACATTCTTTCCAATCATTGATGCTGATCCTGAAAGTCTGATCAAAGTCTGATGTCTGAAGTTCGGTGGACAGAACCATCGAACCGTTGAGCCATAAGATCAATCTGCTGTCTCACATTTGAAACCGAACATCAAAAATCTCAAATCCAACATCTTTCTCCCCCGACCTGCCGGAATTTTTTGTTTTTTTGCTGTTTAATTGAAAACAATAATTCCGCTCATGATCAATTTAACGTGTATCCTTCTTCTGGCTCTGACTTTGGCCGTTCTGCTGGTTGCCTTGTTTTTTATTCCTTCTTACATTTCACGGCAGAACAAAGCGGTTTTTGAGTACCTGAAAGAAAACCAGGAATTTATGCGCAGCCAGTTTGAATCGGCCGCCAAACATGATTCGCACAAAACATTTGTTACGCTGTCGTTACAGGCCTATGAACGGCTGGCACTCTTTCTGGAGCGCATCAACCCCCCGAACCTGATCTCCAGGATGTCGAAGCCCGGGCAAAAAGTTGCCCAGATGCAGGCCGTGTTGCTGAATACAATCCGGGAAGAATACGAACATAACATGTCGCAGCAATTGTATGTATCTAATCTGGCGTGGGATCACCTTATCCGGGCGAGGAATGAAGTGGAAATGCTGATCAACAAGGTCGCATCGGACCTTGACCGCAACGGTGACGGGATGGAACTGGCGAGGGGGATTATCAACAAAACCATTGAAGATAAAAAGAATCCTGTGGATCAGGCTCTTTATATTCTAAAACAGGAATTAAGGAAGAACTTTTAAAATAACACCCGTTTAAAACTTGTCCAGACCTGCCAAAATACAAACCGTCAGTTTTATCGGTTCCGGAAACGTGTCCACAGCTCTTGCTTTGGGGATGCTTGACAAAGGACTCCGGGTTGTTGAGGTCTATTCGCCCGACCTCACCCATGCGGGGCGTTTTGCAGGGTTTACCGGATGTAACATTGCAGAGGATCTTTCCAAAATAAACAAGGATTCCGATCTTTATATTCTGGCTGTTCCCGATGATAAAGTAAAAGAGGTTGCCCTGATGTTTCCTGAAGTTATGGGTATTGTTGCACATACTTCAGGCATCACTCCGCTGGAAGCGCTTTCCCCTGCGCGGAATTACGGCGTATTTTATCCCTTGCAGACTTTCACATTGGGGCAACATGTAAATCTTGAAGAGGTGCCGTTCCTGGTTGAAGGAAATACACCGGAAGTTACAAAAACCCTTCAGGAACTTGCATCCAAACTCAGTCATTCCGTTCACAACATTACCTCCGGGCAAAGAAAATATTTTCATCTCGCTGCAGTTTTTGTTTCCAATTTTTCCAATCACTTGTATTCCGTTGCATGGGAGTTGCTGGAAGAACAGGATCTGGATTTTGATTTTCTGAAGCCGTTGATCAGACAGACTGCGGCCAAGATTGACACCATGCCGCCTTTGGATGCCCAAACAGGACCTGCGCGAAGAGATGACAGGAAAGCGCTGGATGAACATTTAAAAATGCTTGAAAATCATCCTGAATTAAAAGAGTTGTATAAATTGATCTCCGGACAAATAACCAAAAAATATCATGAGTAATTATAAAAGTCTTCTTCGAAAAGTAGATACATTCATTTTTGATTATGACGGGGTAATGACCGATGGCAGGGTAATCCTGCTTGAAAAGGGCCCGCCTCTGCGAATGGCCAATGTAAAAGACGGTTATGTGCTTCAACTGGCTATTAAGCTCGGGTATAATGTGGTGATTATGTCGGGAGGATTTTCCCCTTCTATGGAAAACCGGCTGGAAATGCTGGGGATTAAAGATGTTTATTTGGGTGTAAAGGATAAAACCAGGGTTTTACGGGAATATATGAATGAGAAAGGGATCAATCCCGAGCATGTTGTCTATATGGGTGATGATATTCCAGATTACCACGTGATGAAAACCGTGGGAATTCCCGTATGCCCGGCCGATGCTTCGGAAGAAATCAAATCCATTTCCATTTATATTTCAGATAAAACCGGCGGAGATGGCTGTGTGAGGGATATTATTGAGCAGGTACTGAAAGTGCAGGGCAGATGGATGAGCGATGAAGCGTATAGCTGGTAGAGGGGGAGGAGGAATAGAGTTAGGTGTGCCTCCGGAAACAACCCTGCCATGAATGGCGGGGAAACTGACAGCGAACAAAACAAAGTGCTATGAAACAAATCAGTTACCCGGTCATTTATGACCAGGATATTAACAATAGAGCAATAGAGCAATAGAACCATAAAGCAATAGAACCATAAAGCAATA
>JAADID010000085.1:0-8004 GCA_013151505.1 Chlorobiota bacterium
AAACAAAATGGCCTCGATCAGCAAATTTGGCGTCGGGGCAATTGATGTGATCATTAAAACCAGGGAATGAATAATTTATTGGCCGATAGCCGATGGTTGATTGGCTTTTGGGTTGCATAAAAACATTTGAAACAAGAAGACAGAAATAATTAATAAAGTATAATTTTAAAGTTAGTATAAATGAAACAATTAAAGAATATATTATTCTCGATGGAAACCATGGGGTTTCTCACGCTTGTGTTTGCAGCATCCATTGGTGTTGCCACATTTATCGAAAACGATTTTGGCCCTGCCGCCGCAAAAGGAGTGGTCTATAATGCTTTATGGTTTGAAATACTTCTGTTCTGGCTGGCCGCCAATCTGGTATCGAACATTATCAGTCACCGGATGTATCGCAAAGATAAGTTTACGCTTTTTCTTTTCCATTTTGCTTTCCTTATCATCTTGCTGGGAGCAGCCATTACGAGGTACATAAGTTATGAAGGTTCGATGCACATCCGTGAAGGAAGTGTCTCCAACACAATAGTTACGGATAATACCTTTGTTCGCGTTTGGGTGAATCAGGGAACCGACAGCGCTTACAGTGAAAAAACGGTTCTTCTTTCCACACTCCGGCAGACAGCTTACCATGCAAAGGTCAGCCTTGACGGTAAAAAGTTCAGGTTTAAAGCGATAAAATACATTCCGAAAGCGCAAAAAAATATTGTACAGCTTCAATCGGGCGGCGAACCTTATATCGCACTTGTGGCTTCATCAGGGATGGGCAGACAATCGGTAAATCTCAAGTACAATACATCGCAGCAACTGGGATCGCAAATTCTGAATTTTGGCGATCAGGTCGCCCAGGGTGCGGTAAATATTAAACTGGAAGAAGGCAACCTTTTGTTTACGGTTCCCGATACGCTTTATATTGTTTCCATGTCGGGAAGCGGGAATGATACATTGCTTCCCGGTTCATGGTATCCGCTTGAAGCAAGGAAACTCTATCAGACGAAGAATATAAGTTTTGTACTTACGCAGTTTTATGAGCATGGTGGCGTTGAATACGTATCTAACCCGAATGCAAATCTTCATGATGTACTTGTCGTTGAAGTTTCTTCTGACGATGAGAAGCAACAGGTGATGCTTAGCGGGGGAAAAGGATTTGTCGGACATCCTGAAACTATTGATATGAACGGTGCTCATATCACAATGACTTATGGTTCCAAAAAGATCGAGCTGCCGTTTTCATTGAAACTGGTTGATTTTCAACTGGAACGCTATCCCGGTTCAAACAGTCCGTCCTCTTATGCCAGTGAGGTCATCCTTTTAGATCCTTCTGAAAGCCTTGAGAAACCTTACCGCATTTACATGAACCATGTTCTGAATTATAAAGGGTACAGGTTTTTCCAGTCTTCTTATGATGGGGATGAACTGGGAACTATTTTATCGGTCAATCACGATTACTGGGGTACGCTTTTAACCTACATCGGATATGCCCTGATGACTTTGGGTATGTTCCTTACACCGTTTAACAAATATTCCCGTTTTGTGCTTTTGGGAAAAATCATCCGTCGTAACAGGCGTCAGGCAAAAACTGTTTCCGCTGTTATACTGTTGCTCCTGGCATTCAATATTCCTGCCCTGGGACAGCATGAATTCGGACATTTACAAAAGAATGAAGTTCCTGTTGTTGATAAGGAACTTGCCCGGGATTTCGGAAAACTTTTAGTCCAGACAAATGATGGCAGACTGGAGCCTGTCAACACCCTTTCAAGTGAACTGCTGCGAAAAATATCACGTAAAAGCAAATTTTACGGGATGAACTCAGATCAGGTATTATTGGGAATGGTTAGCCGCCCGGTAACCTGGCAGCAGGTGCCTATGATCAGGGTGGGGCATAAAGAGATCATGCATGTACTGGGCCTGGAAGGAAAATACGCTTCCTATTTTGATTTTATTGATATGAAGGCCGGAACTTACAAACTTCAGGATTTTGTTTCGGCAGCTTATGCTAAAAAACCTGCACAACGAAATGTATTTGACAAAGAAATAATGAAGGTGGACGAGCGGATGAATATATGTTATATGATATACAACGGCCAGTTTTTAAAGATGCTGCCCAATCCAACAGATCCTTACAAGCAGTGGTATTCACCTGCCTCAAAGATCACCGGATTGAAAGCCGATGATTCTTTATTCCTCGTAAAGGCCTTGCCGGCTTATTTTAGCGCTGTGGCAGATAATGACATAGCGAATGCCAGACAACTGGAAGAAGGGATTGCCAATTACCAGAAAAAATATGGCGCTGCTATCATTCCTCCGGAAAAGAAGGTCAAAGCAGAAATAACCTATAACCGTTTGATGATATTTGACCGGCTGAGCGAATATTATGGGTTGATTGGCTTTGTTATGCTGATCTTTGCGTTTATTATATTGTTCCGTGACAGCAAAGCAAACCGGATCATCATAAAAATACTGTCGGTATTTATTGTTTTGGGTTTCCTGGCTCAAACCGGCGGATTGATCCTGCGCTGGTATATTTCCGGACATGCTCCCTGGAGCAATGGTTACGAATCACTGATCTATATCGGGTGGGTCGTCATGCTGGCAGGCTTGATCTTTTCAAGAAAATCGGCTATGACCCTGGCGGCAACAACCGTTCTCGCCTCAATCATTCTGATGGTTGCCCATCTGAGCTGGATGGACCCCGAAGTCACCCCCCTGGTTCCCGTGCTTAAATCATACTGGCTGACGATTCATGTTTCAATTATCACTGCCAGCTATGGTTTCCTGGCGCTCGGAATGTTGCTGGGCTTTATCAACCTGATACTGATGATCTTCAAAAGCAAAAAGAATTTTGAAGGACTCGAAAATAAAATTGTCGAATTGACGGCTATCAACGAACGGACTCTGATGATCGGATTATATATGCTGACAGTAGGAACTTTTCTTGGTGGCGTGTGGGCCAATGAAAGCTGGGGCCGTTACTGGGGATGGGACCCGAAAGAAACCTGGGCGCTTGTAAGTGTGTTGGTTTACTCTTTCATCCTTCACATGCATTATATCCCCGGACTGAAAAATAATTTTTCATTTAATTTTGCCTCGCTCGTCGGCTTCAGTTCTATTTTAATGACCTATTTCGGAGTGAATTATTATCTGTCAGGATTACATTCCTATGCTTCAGGCGACGCGGTACCTGTTCCGACATTTGTTTATTATACGCTGGTTGTGATTGCCATCATCGCTGTTTGGGCTTATATAAATGAGCGGAGATTTGTAAAGAAAACCTGATGTTGGATACAAGCGGGGCATTTATGAAGACGAATTTGAAATACGTTCTGTTCTTTTTTGCGTTGTTGATTTATTCGTTTTCATTTGGTCAGCAGGTGAAAGTTTACCGCGATTTTGATGAGTTCGCCCCTTTGCTGCAAAGGGAAAATGATACTACCTATGTGGTTAATTTCTGGGCAACATGGTGTAAGCCCTGCGTGGAAGAAATGCCCGGTTTTCAGGAACTGAATAAAAAATTTGAAGGAAAAAAGTTTAAATTGATCCTGGTGAGCCTTGATTTTGAGTCCAACATCAAATCAAAGGTTTTGCCTTTTATCAAGGAACATAATGTAAAAGCGGATGTGGTGTTGCTGGACGCGCCGGAGCAAAACAAATGGATTGACAGGGTAAACAAATCATGGTCGGGCGCCATCCCCATTACCGTCATTTACAACAAGGATTTTTACTTCTTCAGGGAAGGCACTTTAACCTATGAGGAACTTGATAAGATCGTTTCGAAAAATATGAAATAATGAAACGAACAGGATTATTTAACCGACAGGTTAACCTGTCGGTTAAATTCAAAAAGTTAGGTACTTCATAAAATAAAGAAAACAACATAAAAAATAAAAATATGAGAGCAACTATAATTTTAATAATGAGTCTGGTGCTGGCAGGCACATCAAACTTTGCCCAGGGTTACAAAGTGGGCGACAAAGCCGCCGACTTTCGGTTGAAAAATGTGGATGGCAAAATGGTTTCCATGAGCGACTATCCCGATGCGAAAGGGATCATAGTCATTTTCACGTGTAACCATTGTCCGTATTCAAAATTGTATGAAGACCGGATCATTGCCATCAACAACAAATATGCAGTAAAAGGTTATCCGGTCATTGCCATCAACCCGAACGACTCGATCCGCCAGCCGGAGGATTCCTATTCAAAAATGATTGTCCGGGCGAAAGAAAAAGGATTTACCTTTCCCTATTTGCTGGATGCCGGTCAGAGCATTACAAGAGCTTACGGTGCATCACGCACACCGCACGTATTCCTGCTGCAAAAGGAAGGGAAAGATTACATTGTCCGGTACATCGGTGCCATTGACGACAATTCCAAAGACCCGGCTGCCGTGAAAGAAAAATACCTTGAAAATGCCCTTGATAATTTGCTGGCCGGCAGGAAACCCGACCCCGATTTCACCAAAGCCATCGGCTGTACCATTAAGTGGGCGGAGAAATAGGACTTTATCCGTGATCTGGAAAACAGAAAACCAACGTTGCAAATGAACAAGGTAAACCAGGTATTGAAATTGTTCGGATACGAATCAGACCCGGTTAAAATGGACAGAAGTGAGCTGATCAATGAAATTAAAGAGTGAAAATTAGCAAATCTTATGAAACGTATTCTCGTAACGGGTGCAACGGACGGTATTGGCAAACAAACAGCTTTCAACCTTGCGGAAATGGGTTACGAAGTCATCCTGCATGGCAGGAATGAAAAGAGAGGCCGTCAGGTGATGGAGGAGATTGCCCGGCAAACCGGAAATAAAAACCTGCACTATTTCAATGCCGATTTCACCGATTTCAGAGAGATTGAGAAAATGGCAGTTGAGATCAGGGCTTCATTTAAAGAGCTGGATGTGCTGCTGAACAATGCAGGCGTTTATGAGGATCACCGTATTGTATTGCCCAACGGTTTTGAAAAAACATTTATGGTTAACCACCTGGCTCCTTTCTCCCTGACGCTTCAATTGCTTGATCTGATTGGCAAAGCGGAAGAGGGAAGGATCGTCAATGTGGCGTCCGTGGCCCAGGCGGGAACCATTGATTTTGACAACCTGAACGGTGAAAAATACTATGACGGCTATAATGCGTATGCCTTATCGAAACTGGAAAACGTGTTGTTTACTTACAAACTGGCCCGTGAACTGGAGGATACGCACATTACAGCCAATTGTCTCCATCCCGGGGTGATCGGCACCAAACTGCTGCATGCCGGCTGGGGTGTTGGCGGCGCCCCGGTAGAGGAGGGGGCCCGAAATGAAGTTTACGTAGCTACCTCACCCGAACTGAAAGGAGTATCGGGACGTTATTTTGTTAATCGCCGGGAAAGCCGTTCGGCAGCCGTTGCCTATGATACAAAAGTGCAGGATCGGTTGTGGGAGATCAGTCTTAAATTGACAGGATTATCATTCGGTGATTGGACAATCGGGATAGGATAAAAACAAGCACAAAAAAAACTGCTGCCCAATGAATGACCACGAGCAGCAGCAACCTAAAACAAACTATGGAAACGTACCTGATTTATTTTGTCGGATCAATGTATGGATCCGGTGCTTCCTTTCTGGATAACATGATAAAAATATATGTACTGAATACGACTGCAACAATTGCCTGGATATACAGCGGGATAGAACTCATCTCACTGTTACCTATGAATGACATTTGAACAGCCATATAGCTTAACAGATAATATACGCCTTTACTCAATATCACGCTTAAAAGCATTGCATAGAAGTAGTTGCGCATTAACCTGGCAAACATGTAAAACAACCAAACGTTTAATCCCAACTCGAGAGTCATGATGAGCATTTTAGGAAAGATAGGATGAGAAGAGATCAGAAAAGAAAAGACAGGTAAAGAGAGAGCTATTAGATAGGTGTTGCGCTTCGAGCTGTAGATCATGGCAATAATCACCATTAAACGCATGGGTTCGATATAATAAAGCGGAACGCTTAACGTATGCGACAGAGCCGGTACAAAATAAATGAAAAGTAACCCGACAAAATCGAGCACAAACATTTTACTCACAGAAACCTCTCGTGTGATGGCTTCCAGAGTTGCGTTACCTAACCTTCTTTCTTTCAAAGAAAGTTCTGGGGTACGTTTTGAATCCGCTATTACAGAGAATGACATGTTTGAAAAGGTTTTTTATGTTTTCATAGGGGTTATACTAAAGCGGGGAAAAAAAGTTGCGCTTTTCTATGAAAAAAATTCAAAAAAACTTAAGGGAAATTGTAAATATCTGGATACCAATATGTATAAATCAAAAAAAAATTAAATATTTTTTTATTTTTTTGAAACAACAGTTTTTTTGATGCTTTAAAAAGGGTAATATGCCGGAAAATAAAGGAGAATCTATTGAAAAAACCGCCCGGGATGAACCGGGCGGGTCAGGTAATGCAATACAGCAGTATGAGGGTATTATTTATGAGTTTTGTATTCGGATTGTTTTTGAGCTGTTCTTCAGGACGATCATAAGGTAATAGGTTCCGGGCTGTTTTTTCGACAGGTCAAACGTCAGGTTATATTTGCCGTCTTTCATTTCAGGGATTCCCGAAAAGACCTTATCCCCGTATATATTATATAAGGTGACTTTCGGGGTTCCTTCTTCTTTCATTTTAAAAGAAAGTTTCACGATGCCGTTGTCGTTATCCACTTCAAGCAAGGAAAGATCGAGCCGGTCCGGTTTGTTCTTTATTCCAGCGTCCCGCAGTTCCATATCCGTCACTTCATCCGATGGTTTCTCTTCAACCCACCTGAATGCACCCGGCGAAAACTCAACCGATGGCAGGTCAAGGTCAAAGTCAATATTTTTCAGGTTTTCCAATTTCTGCCTGAGGATGCTGTCGCTGTGCATCATTTCGTACTTTTCCTCTATATAATCCTCAATGTTTTCCAGGCGATCCCGGAATAATTCCAATTGTTCTTCCAGTGCGTCGGTATCAAATTCAAATTCAAAATCACCACATTCTTCATTATCCTTATCCCAACTGAGAGTTTTGTGATGGCCGTGAGGTTTAACGACCTTCATTTCTTCTTCGCCATTAGGTGTAATTTTTATGACTTTGGAATGGGTTATGAGATGGGGCTCTCTATTCATGTTTACATCATTTTTAAAAACACTAATGTCACCACTGCCGCTTTTTCCGGAAAGCGTAACCACATGCTTCCCATCCTCACCGATAATGATCACTTTTTTACAGGGTTCATCAGCTTTTTCTTCGTCAACATCAACCACTACCTGAATTGTTGAACTGTCAGATGTGCCTGCTTTTGAGTATTCCTGAACTATTTCATTCACATCCCCGTCAGCCGGAAGGGTGAATGTGGTATCTTTAACAATGACTTTGTTGCCGGTTTGTTCAATGGTTTTAATGTGAACTGTTTTATTTGCTTTCTCGCTTTCCTGGCTTTGAAGCAAAAACGGGAAGATTATAAATAATGAAGCGAAGAATAAAGTGCGGTTGTATAGTTTCATAACAAAACGGTTTACAGGTTTACCAGCAAATGTATTGTAACATATTGATTTAAAATGTTAATGAAGTTTAAAAAAAGTTAAACAGGGGGGAGGATTATGGAATATTGGAATGATGGAATATTGAAGGGAGGGATGGATGAATGGATGGATGGGGGAATGAATGTTGCTAACCAGGTGGAGATAATGTTTTGTGCCATCCAGTCTTCCGGGCATCCAAACCACAAGCTCTTCCGGATTCCCGTCCGACCACTCGTCCGGGCGGATGCAATCCGGAAGCTATCAATTCTGTATTAAACGCTTAGAAATTCGGATTTGGGATTTGTTTAGAGCAATTAGGTCAATTAGAAATTGGTCCTTTAATGAGGGTATTTGAGATTAAAATTGTTTAGCCAAAGTTTAGAATATTTTGGGATATTTCCCCGGATCATACTCGTGCATCATATTGTAAACCTTGTCGAACACATCTTCGGCGTTGGGGTTTGAGAAATAATC
>JAADID010000085.1:8031-12099 GCA_013151505.1 Chlorobiota bacterium
TTTGCCGTCAGGGTTTGCGGTTCGCCGTCAAGGAAGTAGTAGCCACCCTGTTCTTCCAGCACCTTTTGCATCATGTAAGATGTGGCACCGCCCGGAACATCCTCGTCGAAAAATATGATCTTGTTTGTCTTTTTCAGCGATTCCAGGATTTTACGGTTGATATCGAAAGGAATGAGCGTCTGCACATCTATCAGTTCCACGTCAATATCAAAATCCTTGAGCTGTTCGATGGCATCCTGCGCTATCCGCACGCAAGACCCGTAAGTAACAAGCGTAACATCTTTCCCTTCGTTCAGAATTTCAGGAATGCCGACAGGTGTTTTGAATTGCCCGATGTTTTCGGGATAGGGTTCTTTCAGCCGATAGGCATTCAGCGGCTCGATGATCAACACCGGTTGGTCCGACTCGAGATAGAGGTTATAAAAACCGGCTGCCTGTGTCATATTTCGCGGCACGGCCACATGTACGCCCCTGATGGAATTGATCACCATTGACAACGGTGAACCCGAATGCCAGATGCCTTCCAGCCGGTGGCCTCGTGTGCTGACGATCAGCGGCGCTTTTTGTGTGCCGTTGCTCCGGTAGTGTAGCGTAGCCAGATCGTCGCTCATCACCTGCAATCCGTAAAGAAGGTAGTCGAAATACTGGATTTCGGCGATGGGCCTCAACCCGCGCATAGCCAGCCCAAGCCCCTGACCAATGATGGTGGCTTCGCGGATGCCCGTATCGAATATCCTGTCATTGCCGTATTTTTCCTGCAAGCCCTCATAGGTCTGGTTCACACCGCCAATCTTGCCTACATCCTCGCCGAATGCCACAACCAACGGGTTGTTTTTGAAGATATGATCGAAATTATCGCGCAGTATTTCCCGCCCGGGAACATATTTCGGCTCCTTTTTATATACAGGCGAAACGGTTTTGATGCGCAGGGCAGCGTGCGCCGACTCGCTGTAAAGATGTGAACTGTATCTTTTTTCCGCATCCAGTTTTTCTTTTTCCAGCCAGCGGGTTACATTTGTACGCAGCGATTTGGAAGGGTCACTGCACTGGTTGCACAACAGTCGCAGTATTTTCTTTCCTGACGATATGATGTCCTTGCGGATGGGTTCGCCAACCCTTTTCAGGTCTTCTTTTATGGCCCGGATGGCATCGGTTTTTCCGCAGTTGCATGAAGAGATATCCACCATTTTCAGGAACTCTTCCTTTTTGACGATCAACGGTTTCTGGAAGTTGTTCCAGGCATTCCTTCGCGCTTCACGAACCCTTTTGACGGCTTCCTTTTCGATGGTGTCCAGTTCTTCCGTTGTGGCAATACCTTCCCGTCGTATCCACTCCCTCATCTTCAGGATTCCGTCTCTCGATTTTTCTTCTTCAAGTTGCTTCGGAGTCTTGTATCTTTCATGCGAACCGGAGGTTGAATGTCCCTGCGGTTGCGTACACCCCATCACATGGAACAAAACCGGGACATGCTCTTTGCGGCAACGGTCAATGCCTTCACGGTACATTTTGATCAATGCCGGATAATCATAAGCATATTCACGGTAAATGTAAAAGCCGTTCGTATTTTTCCCTTTTTCAAATCCGCGGAGCGCTTCGGAGATACTGCCTTTGGCGGTTTGCAGCTCGTTGGGCACGGAAATACCCCAGCCGTCATCCCACACCGATACGGCCATGGGGATTTCGAGAACCGCTGCTGCATTAAGGGATTCGAAAAAATGGCCTTCCGAAGTGGAGGCGTCGCCGATGGTGCCGAAAGCCACTTCATCGCCGTTGCGTGTGAATTTTTTGGTTTCTTTCAGATTGCCGAAACCCCGGTAAAGTTTTGATGCGTGGGCGAGACCTACCAGCCGGGGCATCTGGCTGGCCGTAGGGGAGGAGTCGGTGGCCGAGTTTTTCCGTTTGGTCAGGTCGAGCCATTCGCCGTTTTCATCCAGCGTGTGTGTTGAGAAGTGGTTGTTCATCAGCCGGCCGCCGTTGGCGGGGTTGGCTTTGGGGTCGGTGTCGCCGTAAAGCATGGCAAAGATCTCTTCGAGTGTGGCCATCCCGGCAGCCAGCACAAAAGTCTGGTCGCGGTAGTATCCCGAGCGCCAGTCGCCTTCTTTGAAGACTTTCGCCATGGCCAGTTGGGGCACTTCCTTGCCATCGCCGAAGATGCCGAACTTGGCCTTTCCGGTCAATACCTCGCGGCGTCCCGTTAAGCTGGCCTGACGGCTCTCGTTGGCAAGACGGTAATCGTCAAGTACTTCCTGACGGGTGAGTTTAAGTTGCGATAAAATGTCATGCTCTTGCTTCATCGGAATCATAAGGATAAAAGGAAATGATATTTCCCCAAAGGCGGCAAAGTTAATTAAAATGGTTCTAAATAAAAAACCAATAACCTGTCATTTGTTTTTGATGCTGTACATCCTTGCGGGATATTGGGATTGTCCGTGATCAGTTTCCCGTTGTTGACCTGCCTCGCCGCCGGGAAGGTATGCCTGCAAACAACGATTTATGTCGGATTATTGGTAGGGACACCCGGAACAGCAAAAATCCCGAAGGGATGAAATGATTATAGACCAACAAAATAATAATAAAAACCTCGAAGAGGTGATATAGATGCATTGGAATTTCGGTTGAGTTGCATATAGTGAAACGTAGGATCTGGCATGATTAAATACAATAGCCGCGAATACGCGAATGAATTTTTCGCAGGTGAATAATATTCACGGCTCAAGCCACCCCTGGCGCAAGTCTTGTGCGTTAGCCCAGCGCGCGGTTGACTTGGGCCATATATAAACTTCATAATTATATAAATACACAAAACCTGATTTACATTATATTATCAATTTCAATCATCCCTTTTTCTCCGATATAGTTTGCCATACTGCTCCAGGGATAATCTTCCGGTCTGTTTACAAAACCCTGTTCAACAGGATTGTTATGCAAATAATCCAGTTTTTGATCCATCATCCTGTTTGATGTCAGTTCAATAGGATGATTGTCTTGCCGCCAGAATTGGTAATATTTATTATTCGGGTTTTTCCGTCCTTCCGTTTCGAAAATTTCAATCATCCATTCTTTTCTGCTTTCGTAAGGATTTTCTTTTATTGCCTTAATCAGGGCAGATGAAGTAAACTTTTTAAAATCCCGCATAATATTTTCCAAAAGATTTTTCCCTTGCCTTGAAATGATCATATGTAGATGGTTGGTCATGATCACATAAGCATGCAACCGCAAATCCTTTTCTTTTTGACAATATTTTAAACTGTCAAGGATAATCTCACGATAAACATCTCTTGTGAATACATCAACCCATCTGACAACGGCGAAAGTAACAAAGTAAATTCCGTCGGGATTATGGAATTTGTACTTGCTGCTCATGTTTCAAAGATAAGGAGATCTTGCCGATTAGCTTTGTTTTTGCCGATTAATATAGATTGGTTTGTTAAGTTTGGCACAAGTCTCGCCTACGACCGGCCGGGCGGGAAGACTCACGCGCGGGTAAAATAATTATTTTAATGCCTATTCCAATAATTATAAAACTCCTCTTTTGAAATATCATCTTTTAAGTTAGACAAATCAAAGGTATTTAAGTCAAATATTCCATACTTTCCATGTTTAAATTCTAAAGATGGAAAACGATGAATTATAAAATCTCTATTATTTAATCCTATCTCTTTAGTTATACGACCATTATCGTCTAATTCCAAGAGCAAAATTGTTAAGTCCTTATAAAATGCTGACAAGTCTATTAAACTACTATCTAATTTAATGTACTTCATTATTTAGGTGGTTTTATAATAGGTGTTTTCTTGAACCAAGTCAAAGGTTTAAACCAGTTATATTTATGAATATGATAATGAAAACCCCCTGGCGCAAGTCTTGTGCGCAAGACCTCGCGCGGCTGACTTGCTCCAAGCTACAACCTCACAACCTTTTTTCCGGCTCGTTCTTCAAAAGTATAAATATCATTCTGATTAGCTTTGCTTTTACCTGAAATGCTTGTTGCTGTTGTATAGCTTCGCCCAAGTCTCGCCTGCGCACGGGCCGGGCGGGAAGACTTGCGCGAGGGGGGGGGGAAGACTT
>JAADID010000342.1 GCA_013151505.1 Chlorobiota bacterium
TGCGTTAACGGGTTCGCCTTCGTCAAGACACGGGTTAACGGGTTCGCCCTCGTCAAGACTACGGGTTAACGGGTTCGCCTTCGTCAAGACTACGGCGAACAGGGGGGAGTATAGTGCAGTGTATCATATAGATACGATATAAACATTTTGAAAAATACGCCTATTTGTTTAATGGTTTTCATTTTAAAGGTAAACAACCTTCAAAGGTAATGCCAAAAACAGGTTTTGTCAATAGTGGAAAACCATGATTTTTTTTGCTGTATTCTGTTGCCGTATCCCTGTCCCTCGTCCTATAGCGCAGCGCAACGAGGATGATTTACTCCGGTATTTGCAATGCCGGTTTCCGATTTGTTAAAACAGCGAAAACTTCACATACCGTTTCGGGTTTTCGCGAATATCTTTCAGCAGCTTGTTCAATTCTTCAGCCGATTTGTTGATCTCGATATACAGGGTATCATTGTGCATGAGCATACCAAGTGTTCCTTTTCCCTCGTTAATCTGTGTAAGAATAAACTGTAATTGTTCCAACGATTTATTGGCATGGTCTATGGTTTTGGAAATGTCAGTCGAGGCCAGCGTATCACTGAAAGTACTCAGGTTGGCAATCATATTTTTAATGTCACCCCGGCTTTCATTTAAGGTACAGGTTATCGAATCAATATTTGCAAGTATGGAAGAAATTCTGTTGGATTGCGAATCTACCAAAGTATCAATATTTGATGTAGCGCTTTCAAGGTGGCTGAATGTTTTCCGGATATCATTAAAACTTTGTGTAAGGTTCTGAACTGCATTCTCAGTAAAAACCGTATGAATGGCAACCACCAACGAATCAATGGACGATAACAATCGTTCTGCTTTCAGTTTGATGGGCTGTACCTGGGCACTGACGGCTTCCTTCAGCGAAGCTTCGGTAGCTGACTGAAGCGTATCGCCACTGTGGGCCAGGGATTTAGCATCTCCCAGCATCAGTTCAATGGCTTTGGAGCCCATCAGGTCGGCACTGAATATCTTTGCAATTGTATTTTCAGGGATCGGGAAACTCTGATGCAATGTGATCATCACCATCACGTTTCCTGACATATCCTGATTCAGGTAAACCCGGCTGACTTGTCCTACCCTGACTCCATTGATATAAACGGGGTTAGAGTTCGTTAATCCGCTAACATTATGATATGCAGCGTAATAGATTATTTGTTTTTCAAGAAGATTTTTCCCTTTCAGATAATTGTAACCCCAGATAAAAAGCAAAAGGGCAAAAATGAAGGATACACCGATCAGAATTTGCTTGTAGCGTTTCACAACTTTGGTTTTGCGTTATTATAACGAAATATGAGTGTAAATGTTTTCATCAAAATTAAACAAAAGTTAACGGAACAAAAACTTTTTTTTAAAAATCATGGTTCAAAAGCCGTTATTTTAATTTTTTCGCTTCTTCAAAGCTGATCCTCTCCTGTCCGTTAAAAACCACGACAAAGGCATCTTTAAACCCGGCTTTTTTTATTTTTTTCAAATGCCGGTTTGCGCTGTCCAGTGTGGAAAATTCACCCGATGTATATTTATATAAACCATTCTGATGATATACCTGTACATCATCCGTTTTTTTGAAACGCCTGTTTGTCAAAGGTATCTTTTTTTTATTGGTGAAAAACTGGACCCGGTAATTAAGATTCGACTTTACAGGAACCTTTTTTTCCGGTTTTTTCACAATCTCGTTCTGTTTTTCATATTCCAGCTTGTACTCTTTGAAAGCCCTGTAAATTGCCGAAGCCAGATAGATCTGTCCCTTTTCCGACATCAGGAACTTTTCTTCCGTGGGATTGCTCAGATAGCCGAGTTCTACCAGCACACCGGGCATGGCTGTCTTCCATAACACAAGGAATCCTGCCTGATGCACCCCCCTGTCTCTTCTGCCCACCCTGTCGTGAAATTGTCGCTGAATATCGTAAGCCAGTTGCAGGCTTTGGTCGAGGTATTCACTTTGAAAAAGTGAAAACTGAATATAGGATTCGGCTGATGTGGCATCAAATCCGTCATAGGTTTTACCCGCATCCGCCTCAAACATGATGGCAGCATTTTCCATCATGGCCACATCCAGGTTGGCTTTCGACTTGTGCAATCCCATAACATAAGTCTCGGCCCCGTATGGCGTCGGTGATTTATTGGAATTGCAATGAATCGAAATAAAGAAATCGGCTTTATTCTTATTGGCAATTTCCGCCCTTTTGTATAATCCCACAAACCGGTCATCTTTCCTTGTGTATATCACTTTTACATCAGGCAGATACTTTTCAATATAATGTCCGGTCTTCAGTGCCACCGCAAGGGTGATCTCCTTTTCCCTCGAATGTTTTCCTAATGCCCCGGGGTCCTTGCCTCCATGCCCGGCATCAATGACAACCGTAGTAATTTTGCTACCCCGCTGTCCATTTACCCCGGATGAAAAAAATATCATCACAATTGTTAAAACAATTATCTTTCCACTCAATTTCATCATCTTGATAGAGTGTATGAATTTGGAATTATATTTGCAATGAATAGTACCTTTTATCGTTTGTATCATACGTTATAACACAAAAGTAAATTAAAGCATTTTGCCTAAAGGTTGGTCATCCGGTGAATTATTAACATGGATATGGTTATTAATCCTGACCTTTCTTTTTAACGGCCTTTTTGGTAATTCATTATTTACTTCCGCTAATTTTGAGGCCGATACGCTTGTTGTTACCGGTGATACATTATCATCTGCCGATACTGTCGTAACGAATACTTCATTATCCGACACGGCCGGCACGAAAAAAAAAGGTAATGTTATCGAAGACCTTATCAGCCGAACCGCCCGTGATTCGGTTGTTCAGGACCTGCCGGCACGAAAAGTATATATGTACGGTGATGCGGTGATCACCTATCAGGATATTACCCTTAAAGCCGCCTATATTGAAGTGGATTTTAACACCAACACGGTGTATGCGACATATATTGTTGACAGTACCGGGAAAAAAATCGGAGTGCCTGAGTTTACCGAAAACAAACAATCTTTCAAAGCGAAGGAAATTACTTATGATTTCAAAACCGAAAAAGGGATCATCAGACATGTTCTGACTGAAGATGATCAGGGCTTCCTGCATGGTCAGAAAGTGAAGAAAATGCAGGACAACACCATCAATGTTCTTCACGGCTCTTTTACAACCTGTAACATTGAAGAGCATCCCCATTTTGCTTTCAAATTCAAAAAGGCAAGGGTTATCCCCGACAATAAGATTGTCACCGGGCCGGTTTACATGGAGATCGAAGGGGTTCCCACGCCGCTGGTTTTACCGTTCGGCCTTTTCCCGAACAAAACCGGGCAAACATCCGGAATTGTCATACCCACTTACGGGGAATCGGCTAACCGCGGGTACTACCTCGAAAACGGAGGTTATTACTGGGCCATCAACGACTACATGGATTTTCAAATACTGGGAGATATTTACACTTATGGAAGCTGGGCCATCAAACCCCGGTTCAGGTACAGAAAAATATACAAATACAGCGGGCAGTTCGATTTTGGTTATGCCGTGAATGTCGTGGGATTTAAAGAAACACCCGAGTATTCAAAAAGTACCGACTTCAAGATCAAATGGCGACACCAGCAGGACCCCAAGGCAAGGCCCCGCAGTTCTTTCTCGGCAGATGTCAACATACTGACCGGGAATTATGTCAAATACAATGTAACATCAACCCAGGATTATCTGTCCAATGAGTTTCAGTCGAGTATTGCTTATCAAACCAACTGGGCCGGAAAATATTTTCTTACCTTGAACGGGAGCTTCCGTGAAAACACATTAACCCGGAAGATTGACATCACACTCCCTTCACTGACCTTCACTGTAAACCGCTTCTATCCGTTGAAAAGAAAAACGAGCGCTAAAAAACGATTTTACGAAGAATTGAGCATCAGCTATACGATGAATGCAAAAGCTGCAGTCTCCACACTGGATTCTTTATTGTTTGAACCCGGAACCATTTTACAAGAATTACAAAACGGGGCAGTTCATAAAATACCCGTCAGCCTGCCCGTCAGGATATTTAAATATTTGATTCTGAGCAATTCCATCAACATAACCGACAGGATGTACTCCGCAAGTTCCAGGCTGCATTATGATCCTGACACGCTGATAATAGGAAACGATACTTTGCCACCGGGTGTCAGGGTGGATACGCTTTACGGCTTTAACAATGCTTTTGATTTTTCTCTGAGCAGCTCACTTTCTACAAAAATTTACGGAATACTCCGTTTTAAAAAAGGGCCTTTACGGGCTATCCGTCATGTGTTCACTCCCAGTATCAGTTTTTCTTTTATCCCTAATTTCGGGAACGAAAAACTGGGATATTACAAGACTTACACCGATCAAAACGGAGAGGAGGTCAAATACTCCATTTTCGATAACAGTTATTTCAGATCTTTATACGGGAGTCCGCCTGCCAACCGTTCGGGAATGATAAGTTTCAATTTCGGGAACAATCTTGAGATCAAAGTCCGGTCGAAAAAAGATACCATCACCGGGATGAAAAAAATTGCTTTGATTGATAATTTTAACATTTCGGGAAGCTATGACCTTGCTGCCGATTCATTAAATTTTTCGTATCTGTCCCTTACCGGCAGGACCAAACTGTGGAAAAACCTGAATTTGAAATATGGCTCGCGTTGGGATCCTTACACTGTGGACTCGTCAGGAAGAAGGATCAATACTTTCCAGTGGGATGTCAATCGCCAGTTGTTCAGAATGGATAATACGATCTGGGCTCTCAGTCTGGGAATTAAACTTGGCGACAAGGATTTCAAAAAAAAGAAAAAAGAAAAACCCAAAGAAGCCACAGAAACCGAATGGAATGAAATTGAGCAAAACCCCGAAAACTATGTGGATTGGAGTATTCCCTGGTCACTAAACCTGGATTATACTTTCCAATATTCAAACAATCCCATTTATTTGAATTATACACGCACGAATAACAGGAAGATCGTTCAGACTCTGGCGCTCCGCGGACAAATTAACATTACTCCAAAATGGAAATTCACTTTCACAACGGGATGGGATTTTACGAACAATGAAGTTTCTTATACCTCAATCAGCTTATATCGTGACCTGCATTGCTGGGAAATGCGTTTCAACTGGGTGCCGCTGGGTCCGCGTCAAAGCTGGAATTTCAGCATCAACGTAAAAGCATCCATATTACAGGACCTCAAACTGAACAAAAAGAACGACTGGAGGGACTTTTAATTTAGATAAGTTTTTAACTTTTAATACACAACAAATAAACAGCGAGTTTTTTCCTTTATATCAAAAAATCTTTATATTTGACTCGTCTTTCATAAACCAACAACCTGTTTGTATTTTATAACTTATTAACCGTCAATCGGCAATTGCTTTCTATTTAAAGTTTTTGTTGAGGTTAAGGAATCTTGAAACAGAACAATTGGATGGCATTACCATTATTAAATTCATCATACTCCAAGAAATTTTCACCTGCCGGAGTTTTAATACACCCACATCAGACATATATTTCAAACACATACTTTTCATTAACTTAATTTTACAATTATGAGAAAACATTATGCTTTTGTATTTGCGTTGAGTTTGCTGATCATCCTGCCATCCTCAATGCTTTGGTCGCAAAACAAACCCATCTATCCGGCCAAAATCCTCAAACCAATTCACTTTGACATCTCTAAAAATTTGAGGGATGTCACGCCAATTCCACCCGGGGAACGCACCCGCTCGTGGAAAGAAAACCTGATCAAAAACAAATTTGGTTTTCAGGAAGAATTCAAACGTCCGTCAACCCTGGTGGGCCCTGACCCTGTGCTTCAGGATAACATTCCTTCAACACGGGCAACAATCACGATCGGTCAGAATTTTGCCGGTGTCAGCAACCTCAACGGAGTTGCTCCTCCCGATACGGACGGAGATGTTGGTCTCAACCATTATTTTCAAATGATCAACTTGTCGTATGCCGTATGGGATAAAAACGGAAACCAGCTTCTTGCTCCGGCCGACAACCAGACCATCTGGGAAGGTTTTGATGACGGACAGCCTTATGACAACGCCAATGACGGCGACCCAATCGTATTGTATGACGAATACGCTGACCGGTGGCTTGTGAGCCAGTTTGCCGTAAACACAACAAACACGAAATATTATGAGTTGGTTGCCATATCAACAACTTCTGACCCTACCGGTTCATGGTACAGGTATGCTTTTGAATTTGACAATATGCCCGACTATCCGAAATTCGGTATCTGGCCCGATGGATATTATCTTACAGTAAATCAGTTTGCCAACGGATCATCGTGGGCCGGCGGCGGTGTATGCATCCTGGACCGCAGCGCCATGCTCAATGGAAATGCCACTGCCACAGCCGTATTTTTCAATATGGGAACCAGCTATGGCAGCTTATTGCCAGCCGATTGTGACGGGGCAACACTGCCGCCAACGGGAGCTCCCAATTATTTGATGAATCTTACGACGAACGGCCTGAATCTTTGGGAAGCCCAGGTTGACTGGGGGAATGTAAACAATTCAACGGTTACACTTGTGAATACCCTGTCAGTTCAGGCTTATTCTTACAGTGGAATTACCATTAACCAACCCGGTACAACCCAGACACTGGACGACCTTGCCGACAGGCTGATGTACAGAATTCAGTACAGAAACTTCGGAGATCACCAGACGATGGTCACCAGCCATACGGTTAATGCAGACGGTAACGGCCAGGCAGGTGTCCGCTGGTACGAATTGAGAAACACCGGTAGCGGATGGAGTGTTTACCAGCAAGGGACTTATGCCCCTGCTGACGGCGACAACCGCTGGATGTCGAGCATCGCCATGAACGGCAGCGGAGACATTGCCATCGGATATTCTGTTTCGAGTTCCTCAACGTATCCGTCCATTCGCTGTGCCGGACAAACGGCAGGCGCTCCTTCGGGACTCGGTGTTCTCGATATTGCAGAAACAACCATCAAAGCAGGAACGGCTTCACAAACCGGCGTAAGCCGCTGGGGTGATTATTCTATGATGTCAGTTGATCCCAGTGATGACGCCACTTTCTGGTACACACAGGAATATTCAACCGGGAGCTGGAACTGGAAAACACAAATTGCTTCATTTTCATTTGAAACACCTCCTCCCGTTGCTCCGGTCGCAGATTTTACTGCTGACCAGACTTACATTGCAACAGGCACTTCGGTCAACTTCCAGGATCAGTCATTGAACAACCCCACATCATGGAGCTGGTCGTTCCCCGGAGGAACTCCTTCATCGAGCACCAACCAAAATCCGACCGTTGCTTACAATACGGCAGGTGTTTATTCGGTAACCCTGACTGTTTCGAACTCTGCAGGTTCGGATACAAAAACCATTACCGACTATATAACGGTTGAAGATGCCCCGGTTACCTATTGTGCCTCACAAGGTAACAGCCAGTCTTATGAATGGATCAAGCAAGTACAGTTCGGCACCTTTGTCAACAGTTCGGGGGCAACTCCTTATTCTGATTTCACCGGTATGACCGTTTCCATGGAAGCCGGTTCCACAATGTCATTGACGCTCACACCCGGCTTCTCGGGATCAACCTATACCGAAGACTTTGTGGTCTGGATTGATTACAACAAAAACGGTGACTTTACCGATGCAGGCGAAGAAGTTTTCAGCGGGGCAGGCTCAAGCGCTGTTTCGGGCAGTTTCACTGTAAATGCAGCAGCAACCGGAAACACAAGAATGAGGGTATCCATGAAGTGGAACGGCTATCCGACACCCTGTGAAACATTCAGCTATGGAGAAGTAGAAGATTACACAGTTACATTTACTTCGGCAACACCTGTTCCTCCCGTGGCCGATTTTACAGCCGACAATACCACCGTGGCAGAAGGAACGGTCGTGAATTTCACAGACCAGTCATCCAATGTGCCTACATCCTGGGCATGGACATTCACCGGAGGTAATCCGTCGAGCAGTACAGCACAAGTACAGCACAGAATCCAAGCGTTCAGTATGATGTTTCAGGTAGTTATACGGTTGAACTGACAGCCACAAACGATGCCGGGTCGGACACCAAAACAAAAGTTGATTACATTACGGTGATGAAATTGCCTGTTGCCGATTTCACGGCGGACCAGACAGTGATTGATAAAGGGCAAAGCGTGAACTTTACCGACCTGTCCACCGATGCCACAAGCTGGTCATGGACATTTAACATTTAACGGAGGTACGCCCTCAACAAGTACTGCACAAAATCCGACAATAACATACAATACGCCGGGAACTTATACCGTGGAGCTTACAGCAAGCAATGCGGTGGGTTCCGATACCAAAACAAAAACGGCATACATTACCGTAAACGATGTTATCATCACGCCGGTAGCCGATTTTACGGCAGATGCAACTTCGGTTACGGAAGGATCAACAGTTAATTTCACCGACCTCTCGACCAATAACCCGACAAGCTGGTCGTGGACATTCAACGGGGGTACGCCTTCGAGCAGTACGGCACAGAATCCGTCGGTTACTTACAGTACAGCCGGAACTTATGATGTCACCCTGGTTGCCTCCAATTCGGCCGGTTCGGATACCAAGACAAAAGTCGGTTACATCACTGTTACGACTGCTCCCTCAACTGTTACCTTAAGTTTCACCGACTTTGAAAGCGGATGGGGAATCTGGACTGACGGGGGAACAGACTGTAAATATTATACAGGCGGTACTTACGCATGGAGCGGAAGTGATGCAGCAGACATCCAGGATAATTCAGGCGTTTCATCTTCTTTCTATATGACAAACGGAGAAGATGTCAATTCACCGGGTTATATTCAGATTCAAGTTGAATTCTATTTTATTGGTATTAGCATGGAATACGGAGAAGATTTCTTTGTCCAGTATTATGACGGCTCTTCCTGGAATACTGTAGCTGATTTTGCAAGGGGTTATGATTTTGAAAACTATTATTTCTATATAGCCACTGTCAATATTTATGAATCCGATTACACATTCCCTTCAAACATGAAGATCAGGTTTATGTGCGATGCAAGCGGGAATTGGGATGATGTTTACATTGATGACATCACCATCAAAGCCTCTACATCAACGATCAACGGACCTGTTAAAATGGTTGATGTTAAGAAAACAGGCAAAAAATTGTCTGTTGGCGACATGGAAGATGAAATTACCCTTTATCCCAACCCGGCAAATGACGTACTGAATGTCATTACCGATGTTGGAGAAGACGAAAGCAGTGAGGTGATCATTTACAGCACTTCGGGCGAAATGATGCAACATGTTACTTTACCGGCAGGTGAAGAACAAATCAATATCAATAAACTGCGTCCCGGAGTTTATGTTGTAAAAGTGACCATCGGTGATGAAACTTATTCGAAAAAGATCATCAAAAAATAATCTTTTCGTCATCAACTAAAAAAACCCTGTTCAGGAATGTCCTGAACAGGGTTTTTTGTTTTCTGCAAAATGCTGCATTAAAAACCTAATCCATTCATCCTCATTCAAACGCCGGAATACCTGTGATATCCATTCCCGTGATCAGCAGGTGGATATCGTGTGTGCCTTCATAAGTGATTACCGATTCGAGGTTCATCATGTGACGCATTATCGGGAAATCGCCGGTGATGCCCATGGCTCCGAGAATTTGCCGGCTTTCGCGGGCAATTTTCAACGCCATTTCCACGTTGTTGCGCTTGGCCATGGAAATTTGAGCAGGTGTCGCCCGGTCTTCATTTTTCAGCATTCCCAGCCGCCAGGTCAGCAATTGTCCTTTGGTGATTTCGGTTAACATTTCGGCCAGTTTCTTTTGTTGCAACTGGAATGAGGCAATGGGCTTTTTAAATTGCTTACGTTCCAGGGCATAACGTAACGCCGTATCGTAACAATCCATGGCTGCTCCGAGCACTCCCCACGCAATGCCATACCGTGCGGAATTCAGGCACATGAGCGGTCCTTTCAATCCTTTGACATTTGGTAGTAAATTTTCTTTCGGGATTTTTACGTTGTCAAAGATCAACTCACCGGTGGAAGAAGCCCGCAACGACCATTTTTTTGTAGTTTCGGGAGAAGTAAAGCCTTCCATCCCGCGTTCAACGATCAGCCCTCTGATTTTACCTTCTTCATCTTTTGCCCATACGACAGCCACATCGCAGATCGAAGCGTTGGTGATCCACATCTTGGAACCGTTCAGCAAATAGTGGTCTCCCTGGTCTTTAAAACGGGTCAACATGCGACCGGGATCGGAACCATGATTGGGTTCGGTCAGCCCGAAGGCACCGACCCATTCACCGGTTGCCAGTTTGGGCAGGTATTTCATCCGCTGCTCCTCCGACCCGAATGCATAGATGGGGTACATCACCAGCGAAGTCTGCACGGAAGCCGTAGAGCGGATAGCCGAATCCCCCCTTTCGAGTTCGGTCATGATCAATCCGTATGAAATGTGATCCAGGCCTGAACCGCCGTATTTTTCAGGAATAAAAGGCCCGAAAGCGCCAAGCTCTCCCATTTCTTTAATCAGGTGGGTAGGATATTCATGTTTTTGGGCATATTCATCAATGACGGGTTTGACGGTACGGTCAACCCAGTCGCGAATAGCCGACCGGATGATCTTGTGTTCATCAGTCAACAACTCATCAACAAGGTAATAATCAGGAGGATTATACATATTCTGTTCTGTTTTTGAAAAGGTGATAAAGATAGAGAAAATTTCTGCAAAAGAATAAAGTCCGCCCGGCTGTTCCGTTCGGACGGGGACGGGCAGGGACGGGGAACCTGATTAAAAAAATCAAAATAGATGAAACAAATCAATTACCCGGTCATTTATGGCCGGGACTTTTCAAACCACCGAACCATTTAGGCATTAAACCATCAAATAATAAAACCCCTATCTTTGAAAAAAGTAAAAAACCATGAAAAAAATAATCCACACACCCAAAGCGCCGGCAGCCATCGGTCCCTATAGCCAGGCCGTTGAAGCCGGAGGCATGTTGTTCGTTTCGGGTCAGATTCCCATCAACCCGGAAACAGGACAGGTAAAATTATTGAAGGAAATATTAGCGAACAAACGGAACAGGTCATGAAAAACATCGGGGCCATTCTGGAAGAAGCCGGATACAGTTATGCAAATGTGATCAAGTCAACCTGTCTGTTAAGCGATATGGGCAATTTCAAAGCCATGAACGAAGTTTACGGTAAATATTATCCCGAAAACCCGCCGGCCCGTGCCGCCTTTGCCGTGAAAGAATTGCCTTTAGGGGTTTTGATAGAAATTGAGACGATTGCGGTGAAGTAAGGATACGGGGTGTGAAGCGCGGGGCGCATCATCCCATGCCTCGAAATTCGTAACCCGTATCAGGCTAACTTCAAACATCCAAAATCTTAAATCTAAAATCCTCAATCCAGTTCCCAATCATCTCCAGGCCGTATTCCGTCATCACCGATTCGGGATGAAATTGCAATCCGGTCAGATTATATTGGCGGTGCCTG
>JAADID010000343.1 GCA_013151505.1 Chlorobiota bacterium
TCGGGACTTTCACCAGTTGTGCCCTTGACCTGACTGTGGGAAGCAGGAGTTCGTACCGTTCGGCAATCAGAAAGATCAACGTGTTATCGGGGGGTTCCTCAAAAGTTTTCAACAACTTGTTCGAAGCAGCCGGATGCAATTTTTCAGGTAACCAGATAATGAAAGTACGATATTCCGATTCAAAAGCTTTCAGAGCGAGGTGTTGAATAAAACTGCTTGCATCGCGCACATAGATCATCCCCTGTTTATTACCTGCCCTTATGGCTTCATACCATCCTTTTTGTGTGGGATAGCTCTCAAAGTTACCGAGGTAATTTCGCCATTCTTCCATGAAAAGTTCCGATTTCGGCTCTTTTTTTACCCTATCATTGGTTGTTGTCGGAAAGAAAAAGTGAAGGTCGGGATGGGCAAATTTTTGAAACTTCAGGCATGACGGACATTTACCGCAACTGTCAGCTTCCGTCCTGTTCCGGCAATTGACATACTGGGCAAAAGCAATGGCCAGAGCCAGCGAACCGTTTCCCTCGGGGCCGAGAAACAACTGCGTATGGGCCACACGCTTCTTGTTGAAACTGTTCAACAACTTTTCCTTGACTTCCTGCTGGCCTATGATGAATTTGAATTGCATAAATTAACTTGGGATGGTAAAAATATAAAATTTAGCGTGTTCAACAGGGAATGGGGTGGCGGTTTAGGTAGAAATATTTATTCGGTAATTGCATGGATGGTCCGGCGACTGAAGTCGCCGGTACAAAAAAATAAGCGCCGGGGCTTCCGACGCTTATCGTGTCTGCTCAAAATATTGTTGGCTACGATACTTTTGCTTTGAAAAATTCACGGTTCATTCGCGCAATGTTGGTAATGGAGATTTCTTTCGGGCATTCGGCCTCACAGGCATAGGTGTTGGTGCAATTACCAAATCCCAGTTCATCCATTTTGGCAACCATTTTCTGTACACGATCTTTGGCTTCGATTTTACCTTGCGGCAGCAAAGCAAACTGCGATACTTTGGCCGAAACGAACAACATCGCGGAAGCGTTTTTACAGGCGGCTACGCAGGCGCCGCAACCAATACATGCTGCGGCATCCATTGCCAGCTCGGCTTTTTCCCTGTTAACGGGAATGGCATTGGCATCGGGAACACCGCCGGTGCTTGCCGATATATAGCCACCCGCCTGGATCAATTCGTCAAATGCCGAACGGTCAACGATCAGGTCTTTGATTACCGGAAAAGGCTTTGCCCGCCAGGGTTCGATAACAATCGTATCCCCGTCCCTGAACTTGCGCATGTGCAACTGGCAGGTTGTGATGGCCGTGTCGGGTCCGTGCGGCCTGCCGTTGATGAACAGACTGCACATACCACAAATACCTTCACGGCAGTCGTGGTCAAACGCAACAGGCTCTTCACCCTTTTCAACAAGCTCTTCGTTGAGCAGGTCCATCATTTCCAAAAACGAGGCATCGGAAGATATATCGTGAACTTCGTAATCTACAAATTTGCCTTTGGCATCCCTTGAGGACTGCCTCCATATTTTTAATTTCAGATCCATTGTTCTTGTTTTTTCGTTTTTAAAATTTAACCGGTATAAATCTGTTTAAGCTGTTTTGTAGTTTCTCTGCTTAACTTCGGTTTCTTCATAGACCAGCTTTTCTTTATTCAGCATCGGTTCTTTATCATCGCCCGTATATTCCCAGGCGGCTACGTACATAAAATCTTTGTCGTTACGCAATGCCTCGCCTTCTTCCGTCTGGTATTCTTCACGGAAGTGGCCGCCGGCCGATTCTTCACGGTGCAATGCGTCGCGTGCCATCAGTTCACCCAGCTCGAGGAAATCGGCAACACGCAGCGCTTTTTCCAGTTCGATGTTGATGCCGTCTGTTTTGCCCGGAACCCTGACATTTGTCCAGAATTCTTTGCGAAGCGCCTGAATTTCCGAGATGGCTTTTTCCAGGCCCTCTTTATTCCTTGCCATTCCGACATAGTGCCACATGATGTGGCCGAGACGTTTATGGATGGAGTCAACGGTTTCGGTACCATTGATGGACATCAGTTTGTCAATACGTTCCCGCACTTCTTTTTCGGCCTGATCAAATTCTTCCGAATCGCTGGTGATTTTTCCAACGGCAATCTGGTCGGCCAGGTAGTTTTGCATGGTGAAAGGGATGATGAAATAACCATCCGCCAATCCCTGCATCAGCGCCGAGGCGCCGAGGCGGTTGGCTCCGTGATCGGAGAAATTGGCTTCACCGGCAACGAAAAGGCCCGGAATGTTGCTTTGCAATTCATAATCAACCCACAGTCCTCCCATGGTGTAATGGATGGCCGGGTAAATACGCATGGGAACTTCATAAGGATTTTCATCCACAATCTTCTCATACATCTGGAAAAGGTTCCCGTAGCGGGCTTCGATTACGTCTCTTCCCAGTCGCTTGATGGCATCTTTAAAATCGAGGAAAACGGCAAGTCCCGTTTTTCCTACCCCAAAGCCTGCATCACAACGTTCTTTGGCTGCCCTTGACGCGACATCACGCGGTACAAGGTTGCCAAAAGCAGGATATCTTCTTTCGAGGTAATAGTCCCTGTCTTCTTCGGGTATATCATTGGCCTTGATCTCTCCCCTCTGTATTTTTTGAGCGTCTTCCTTTTTCTTCGGTACCCATATCCGTCCGTCGTTCCTCAAGCTTTCGCTCATCAGCGTCAGTTTCGACTGATAATCACCGTGGACAGGGATACAGGTCGGATGGATCTGGACGTAGCAGGGGTTGGCAAAAAGAGCGCCCCGTTTGTAAGCCCGCCAGGCAGCGCTTCCGTTTGAGTTCATGGCGTTGGTGGAAAGGAAGAAAACATTCCCGTAACCTCCCGAGGCGATCAATACGGCATGTGCGCTGTGTCTTTCGATTTCACCTGTAAACAGGTTTCTGACAATGATGCCTCTTGCCCTGCCGTCTTTCATAATTACCAGGTCGAGCATTTCGCGGCGGGTAAATAATTTTACGGAACCTTTCTTGATTTCTTTGCTTAATGCACCGTAAGCGCCGAGCAACAATTGTTGTCCGGTTTGCCCGCGCGCATAGAAAGTCCTGGAAACCTGTGCTCCCCCGAAGGAGCGGTTATCAAGGTATCCGCTGTATTCGCGGGCAAACGGTACGCCCTGGGCAACGCACTGGTCAATAATGTTGTTGCTAACTTCGGCAAGCCGGTAAGTATTAGCTTCACGGCCACGGTAGTCACCCCCTTTGATGGTATCGTAGTACAACCGGTAAATGGTATCCCCGTCATTGGGGTAATTTTTTGCCGCATTGATGCCACCCTGGGCGGCAATACTGTGGGCACGCCGCGGGCTGTCCTGGATACAGAAAACCTTTACATTGAAACCCAGTTCGCCAAGACTGGCGGCGGCGGCCCCACCGGCCAGACCCGTACCAACAACAATGATGTCTATCTTACGCTTATTTGCCGGACTTACAATTTTTTGATATTCTTTATAAAGGGTCCATTTGTCGGCCAAACGGCCTTTTGGAATTTTGGAATCTAATTTTGCCATCGTTCAATATCTTTTATCTGAAATAAATAATTACCGGAATAGAAACAAAACCCACAGTCAGTACAATTGCCAGAAAACGGCCAAGACCTTTGATGAAAGGCATGTATTTTCTGTGGTTCAATCCCAATGACTGAAACGCCGATTGAAAGGCATGATCAAGATGAAATCCCATGGTCAGCAGCAGCACAACGTAAAAGATTACATAGCCTGTGTTGTGAAAAAGGTTGACAACCAGCAGTCCCATGTCTTCCATCTCCGAAACTGAAGCATTATTGAACTCGGGGACATCTCCCTGCATTTTTAACACAAAAAAGTTTCCCAGATGGATAACAAGGAAAATAAAAATAACAATTCCGGTATAGATCATAAATTTGGAGAATACCGATTCTTCCGAAAAAGCCTTCTTTTTATAACCCGTTGGCCTTGCCATCCAGTTTTGGATCTGCAAGACGACGCCATAAAAAATGTGAATTGCAAACCCTGCAAACAAAACCCATTGAAACGTTTGAACAATCAGGTTGGTACCCATAAAATGTGCCGCTTCATTAAACAAAACCCTTGTCGGATCAAACAGGAGTAACAGATTAATGGAAAGGTGCACAGCCAGAAAGGTGAAGAGGAATAACCCCATCAGCGCCATAATGTACTTCTTTGTCAAAGAAGAGTAATATCTCTTGCTCATATCTAAAGCGTTTTACCTGTAATTTGTTAAGCTATTTTGTTATTTTTGCTAATAAGCAGCAAATATATTAAAGTAAATTCTATCTGTTTTTCATTTCCGTAATTTAAAACAATTATAATTTATATCATACTATGAGATACCATCCCGTCCCTCCCGGTTTGTTTATTGACAACAGGAAACGACTGATTAATAAACTTCCTGCCAACAGCCTGGTGATTTTACATTCCAACGACCAGTATCCCCGAAACGGTGACCAGTTTTTTTCTTTCCGGCAGCAAAGCGACTTCTTTTATACGACCGGGATTGATCAGGAGAAAAGCATTTTGATCCTGGCGCCTGATTGTAAAAATAAAAAATTGAAGGAGGCTTTGTTCCTGATTGAGACCAGTGAGAAGATCGCTATCTGGGAAGGGCATAAATACACCAAAGAAGAAGCCCGTAAAATATCGGGAATAGAAAACGTTTACTGGCTGGAGGAATTTGAAACTGCATTGAAAGAAGTGCTGGCTGATGCCGATACCGTTTTTCTGAACAGTAACGAGTACATTAAATTTTTCAGCGAAGTACCTGACAGAAACCTCCGTTTTGCCCGGAAATTCAAAGAAGAATATCCGTTACATAAAACCGAAAGGTTGGCCCCCATTCTGGCAAAGCTGCGGATGATCAAATCGGAAGAGGAAATCGAACTGCTGAAAACGGCGTGCGAAATAACCCGTAAAGGTTTTGAACGTGTTTTAAGATTTGTTAAACCCGGGAAATATGAATTTGAGATACAGGCAGAGATTGATCACGAGTTTACGGTAAACCGTGCGAACGGGCATGGTTATGCTCCGATAGTTGCTTCGGGAGGAAGCGCCTGTGTGTTGCATTACGTTGAAAACAACAAGATCTGCAGCGACGGTGAATTGTTACTCATGGATTTTGGCGCCGAATACGCCAATTATTCCACCGACATGAGCCGGACCATTCCTGTGAACGGAAAATTCACTGGACGTCAAAAGGCCTGTTATAATGCTGTATTGCGGGTTTTTAAAGAAGCAAAAAAGCTGTATTATCCTGGCAATACCATCAATAAGTTGAACGAACAAGTCAATAAAATGATGGAAAAAGAATTGATCGGACTGGGCTTGTTCACTGAAGAGGAGGTAAAGAAACAGGATGCTGAAAAACCAATATTCAAAAAGTATTTCATGCACGGCACGGCCCATTTTCTGGGACTGGATGTGCATGATGTGGGCAGTAAGGATGAGCCGTTCAAACCCGGTATGGTCTTGACCTGTGAACCGGGGATTTACATCAGGGAAGAAAATATCGGTATCCGTATTGAAAACGACATCCTTGTTACGGAAAACGGGCCGGTTGACCTGATGGAGAACATTCCTGTTGAAGCGGATGACATTGAAAGAATCATGAATAAATAAAAAGATATTTATTTGCTGATTTTTAAACAGTTAATTTCTTTTTGTATTAGAATTTATAATGATCTGTTTTTAATATTTATGTCTAACCAAAAACAAAGGAGAACAAATTATGGAACTTTCAAAAAAACTCGGAGCAGAATTTATCGGAACCTTCTGGCTGGTACTTGGCGGTTGCGGAAGCGCAGTACTGGCGGCAGCCTATCCTGAACTGGGCATTGGCTTTGTTGGCGTAGCCCTGGCTTTCGGATTGACAGTGTTAACAATGATCTATGCTGTCGGTCATATTTCAGGCGGGCATTTTAACCCGGCAGTTTCTTTCGGTCTTTGGGTCGGAGGCAGGTTGCCCGGAAAAGACCTGATCCCTTATGTTGTCGTACAGGTACTGGGAGCAATTGCCGCAACGGCAATATTGTATCTGATTGCAACGGGGAAAGCCGGTTACGAGCTGAAAAGCGGCAGCCTGGCAAGTAACGGATACGGAGAACATTCACCCGGCGGTTATCCTTACATGTCGGCGCTTATCGTTGAAATCGTAATGACCTTTATTTTTATTTTTGTCATCATGGGAGCAACCAGTAAAAACGCTCCGAAAGGATTTGCCGGCATTGCCATCGGGCTGACTTTAACGCTCATCCACCTGATCAGCATCCCGGTAACCAACACTTCGGTAAACCCGGCACGCAGCACAGGCCCGGCATTGTTCGAAGGGGGCATAGCTTTAACACAATTGTGGTTTTTCTGGGTCATGCCCATCATCGGCGGCGTGCTGGGCGGCATTGCCTGGAAATGGTTTGAGACCAAGAAAGAAACAGAATAAAGATGGTTTTTTAATCATCCGGCGGGTTGGTTTATTCCTGCCGGGTGAAAACGGTCAGACGCAATTGACACTACCTTTAAAGAATATTTTATCCTCAGTTGGTGTCCTCACCAACTGTTTTTTTTAGGTGACTTGTTGTTGGTGAGGACACCAACAACGGTAGCAGTTGGAGACGGCTTGTTATGGTTTTGGATCGGCAACCACCGAGATTACGAAAAGCTAATCCATTGAAGAGACCTCAAACCGGTATTATTGTTTTTTTAAAGTAATTTAAGCACACCTCTGAAAAAGGTGTTCTTTTTCTTTTGTACTTTTATCCGCTTTAATTTGTAAGTTCATTAAAACAAAAAACCATGTTTAAAAAAGAAGTCTATATAACCAGGCGCGACCGTCTGAAAAGAGAATTGAAATCGGGAATTGCTTTGTTTCCGGGCAATGAAGAAGCAGCCTTTAATTATCCGGCCAACCAGTATCATTTTCGTCAGGACAGTCATTTTCTGTATTTCTTTGGACTGGACCATCCCGGCTTTGCAGGTGTGATTGATGTGGATAACGACAAGGAATACATCTTCGGAAATGATTTCGATATTGAAGACATCATCTGGATGGGCGTACAGCCGAAAGTGGCAGACCTTGCCGCCGAAGTGGGGATCACTAACACAGCTCCGATGAATAACCTTGCCACTTTTATCGCCGATGCCATGAAAGCCGGTCGGCAAATCCATTTTCTTCCGCCGTACCGCGGGGAAACTATGATCCACCTTTCACAATTGCTGAACACAAGCATAGATGAAGTTAAAAACGGCGCATCGGTTGAATTGATAAAAGGTGTTGTTAAACTGAAAGAAGTCAAGGACGAATATGAGATTGCCGAAATTGAAAAAGCAGTGGACATCGCTTACCTGATGCACACCACAGCCATGAAAATGGCCATGCCCGGCATCGTGGAACAGGAAATTGCCGGTACCATCGAAGGCATTTCACTGGCGCTGGGAGGCCCCGTTTCTTTTCCCGTTATTCTGAGCATGGACGGGCAGACCCTGCATAACCATTATCACGGCAACACTTTGGTGGAAGGCCGTATGATGGTTACCGACGCCGGTTCCGAAACCCAGCTGCATTATTCCAGCGACATCACCCGGACTGTTCCGGTGGGAGGGAAGTTCAACACCCGCCAGGCGGAGATCTATCAAATCGTTCTCGATACCAACCTGAAAGCGATCGAAGCCATTAAACCCGGGGTACCTTACCGTGACATTCATTTCCTCGCAGCACGCGTCATTGTTGACGGACTGAAAAAGGCCGGCCTGATGAAAGGCGATACCGAAGCGGCCGTTGAAGCGGGAGCACATACACTTTTTATGCCTCACGGCCTGGGACACATGATGGGTATGGATGTTCACGACATGGAAGGTTTGGGGGAAGATTACGTGGGTTACGATGAGACCGTTACCCGTTCCGATCAGTTCGGCACGGCTTACCTTCGCCTGGCCAAAGCCCTGAAACCGGGATTTGTCCTGACCGTGGAACCGGGTTATTTTATTCCCGCACTGATTGACAAATTCAGAAATGAAGGCAAGTTCATGGATTTTATCAATTACGATAAGGTGGAAACTTACAAAGATTTTGGCGGCATCCGTATTGAAGATGATGTGTTGGTGACCGATACCGGAAACCGTGTGCTCGGCAAACCCATTCCGAAAACCATTGAAGAGGTGGAAAAGACTATGGCCGAACCGCGGGAATGGATCAGAATGGATGGGTTTATTTAGGAGAACGGAATGATGGAATAATGGAAGGTTGGATGGATCAACCTGACAGGTCACCACAGTCCGGTTGCGCAGGTAACCGTCCCGTCAATTGACGGATATAGCGGAAGAGGAATAACGAAAAACCCGAGAGAAAATAACCCCGTCCTGAAAGATGGGGAAACTGACTGCGAAGCATACTTAAACCTATGAAACAAATCAGTAACTGTGCTTCAAGCGTCCCGCTTGAAGACCCCTTCTGCTCCCGTTTTCCCTGCTTCAAGCGTCCCGCTTGAAGACCACTTCTTTCAAATGTTTTATTTCTGTTATCTAATGCTTTAAGCGGGACGCTTAAAGCGGGTTACAGAGTTACTGTTTTGGTCTGCCTTCTTTTGTCAAATTTGAAATGGAATAATAAAAATCCGGCTGTGATTTTTTCACAGCCGGATTTTTACCCGGATTCATTATTTCTGCTTCAAGCATCCGCTTGAAGCTGTTGATAGTTTATCACCTTATTCAGGCAAATCTTCTTTTTTCAACTCATAAACTTTTTTC
>JAADID010000298.1 GCA_013151505.1 Chlorobiota bacterium
TCAAAGGGTCTGGGAGATTACCCTGCATTTCAAGAATATAGCTTTTGCTGCCTCTCGGGTCTTTGGGCAGTTCAAGCTTGTAACCGCGGGTGTTTTCAAGAGATATCAAATTACCGGCAAAACAACTCATATCAAAAGAGGTGAAAACCGGAATCGGGCTCCTGTCGGGGAGCCCCTTCAAAAACATAAAGTCGGGGAAAGGATGGATACTTTGAAGTACCTTCACCACATCCGCAGGCCGGTGGTCATTGACTTCCACCCGGGGAAAAGAAATCCAGTTGTAGCCGGGATGAAGAACAAGGTCAACGGAAACCGTATCATTGTTTTGCTGTGCAGATAACGAAATGACTATGATCAGAAACAGGAAAAAGGTCAGTTTTTTCATAAAGCAATGCGGCAATAAGTTTAATTATCCGCAATTTAAGAAATCAAACAGGATTTGTCAAATGTATTTTCTTAAAATCCTGTTCTGCCTGGCCATCATATTTCCTGTTTTCCCGACCCGCTGAAAGTTTTTGCCCTGTTGAAAAGACGGGGTTTGCCTCCCCCGGGCCGGAAAGTTTATCCATTCCAAACCCCAGTCGTAAACGGCAGGACAAAATTCTTTTTCCGGATTGGTTTTGCACGGCACCATAGCGGTATGATCACAAACAAAAGATCAAATCGGCTTTAGCCATTGATTTGTCATCTCGCAATGGACGCTTTTTTAAGGAGTTATGAATGATGAGGATACTGACGGCCCGGATCGCCGCCACCGGCAAAAAGAATTAATACTTGTTAAAGCGTTTTCCGAATGAGAGGGTGAGATACCCTGTCGGGAAAAAGATCTGGTTTTTTGAATTTGCCATTATGGTCATACCAAGAGGAAGGACATCCAAAACAGCCCCGATCTCAAGAGCCGTAATTTTTGTATTTCGTTTTCCAAACTCGAAATTCAACCCAATCTTTCCGTAAACACCCGGATGAATGGTGGTTTCGCCCATTCCTTTTGTAAAGGGCGCCCTGCCATAGATATCGTCCCATGATTGCTGTGAAGGGTCAAAACGTTCGGTTTTGATTTCGTAGGAATACCCTCCACCCGGCGCTTCATAAAAATAAAGTACATACAGGTAATAAGGTTTAGCAAGCCCGAGACTAACCCCACCGGCATAAGTTAATCTTAATTCAACCCCTCCCCAGTAAGGTTTCCGGTTGAGAAGTTTTTTCCATACCATGCCCCCCCGGAGAAAAAAAGCTTCATTCACTTTTCCGTAAACATACCGTCGGGAATTGGCAAAATAAGGATTGATAATTTTAATTTGTTTGTAAGAACGCATACTTACAAACTCAAATTCCCACATCCGGGTTTTGAAAAAGGTGATCCTTTTTCCTGTACGATACTGGATACCCAGTCCCAGGCTATGGGCTATAATGCCGAATGTCCACTGTTTGTTGTATAAGATTTGATTTTCGAGTGTATCGGTGCCCTCAGTGTCAAATTGCCCAAAAACCGCGCTGCTGCTAAAAATGATTATTAACAGTGCGGCTATTTGAACAATTCTTTTCATAATGATAGGATATTATATACCGTTTTAGTGTGTTTTGTTCAAACGGGTTACATTTTTTTTGATGAGGGACCTGATCCTATCTAATATTTCACCTCTTTCTGATATTTGTATGATTCACCATAAGCAGCACACTTACTTGATGACTGGCATGAACTTGCCACGAACATCATCACTACAATTACAGATATTGCGACCAATAATTTTTTCATAATTTTACCCTCTTAAGCAAAAATAAGCTATATGTCCCTGACAAAGAAACACAGATTTTACCTAAATAACAAAAAATTTGTGAAATTATTACAATAACAGTACCAAAAAAACAGGATATGACACATAATTCACCTCAAATTGAAGAAAGTTGGCGCGAGGCCTTAATTGAAGAATTTGAGGCGCCTTATTTTATTGAGTTAAAGGATTTTCTTAAAAAAGAAAAGAATTTATACCGAATATTTCCACCGGGGCCGCAAATATTTTCCGCTTTTAATTTAACCCCTCTTCCGGCAGTTAAAGTGGTGATCATCGGACAGGATCCTTATCATGGTTACGGTCAGGCACACGGGCTGTGTTTTTCGGTTCCTGACGGGGTGCAGATACCGCCGTCGCTTGTTAACATCTACAAAGAACTGAATGATGATCTTGGAATTCCGGTACCCAAAACGGGGAATCTTGAAAAATGGGCCAGGCAGGGCGTATTGTTGCTGAACGCAACATTAACGGTGCGGGCGGGGCAGGCAGGCTCACATCAGGGAAAAGGATGGGAAGTATTTACAAATACCGTGATCAAAACGGTTTCCGATTTGCGTGCCGGAGTTGTTTTTTTGCTCTGGGGAAAATATGCCCAGGAAAAACAATCGTTGGTCAATTCGCAGAAACATTTTATCCTGACAGCCCCGCATCCTTCACCATTCTCGGCCAACAGAGGATTTTTCGGGTGTAAACATTTTTCAAAGACAAACAGATTTCTTGAAGAAAACGGCCTGGGAGCCATTGACTGGAATCCGGTTGATTAGTAAATTTACAACAAAGAATAATTTTTATATCTTGCACTTTTAAATTTAACTACTACATTATGAAAAAAATTATCTTTTTTCTTGGAGCGGTATTCCTTGCCACAACAGTCATGGCGGGAGGATACCAGGTTCGTTTGCAGGGCAACAAGCAAACGGGATTCGGACTTGTCGGAACGCCGATGGTGTATGGGGCAAGTTCAAATTTTTATAATCCGGGCTCTTTATCATTTATGAAAAAGAAGTGGGATTTTGACTTAGGCGCCAGTTTTATTCTTTCGTCCGTGGCTTTTCAAAAGTCAGAAAGTAATTATCAGGCCGAATCGGATAACCCGGTGAGTACGCCATTCTATTTTTATGGCGCATTTAAAATCAATAAGTTGATAACAGTCGGCCTTGGCGTATATACTCCTTACGGCAGCTCGGCTGTCTGGAATGATGACTGGGCAGGCAGGCTGTTGATCCAGAATATATCGCTTAGCGCGATTTTTATCCAGCCTACCATATCATTTAACATTAATGATAAATTAGGTATTGGCGCCGGATTTGTTTATGCTATTGGAAATATCAGCTTGAGAAAAGCCCTGAATTACAGTGGCGATTCCTATGTTGATCTTGAAGGTAAAGCAAGTAATATTGGATTCAATGTCGGTTTGTACTGGCAGGCGCTTGATAACCTGTCTTTTGGAATTGATTACAGGTCAGCAATCAAAATGTCGGTTACCGACGGCGATGCTACTTTCAGCATTCCAACTGCTTTACAGGGAACCCTTCCGCCGAGCAACAAATTTGATGCGGAATTACCTTTGCCGGCCAATCTTGATTTCGGCGTGGCTTTTAATGCAACAGACAAACTTACCTTTGCGCTTGAAGTGGATTGGGTCATGTGGAGCGCTTATGATACGCTCAGCTTTAAATTTAAGGAAAAAGGAGAGCTTTTGAATTCGGACAATCCGAGGCTGTATAAGGACACTTTTATTCCCAGGCTGGGAATCGAGTATAAAGTCAGCGATTTAATTCACGTACGGGGAGGTTTTTATTATGATCCTACGCCGACAAACGCTGATTATTTTTCACCTGAAACAGTCAGCCTGAATAATATTGCCTATACTTTGGGCTTGTCAATCATGCCTGTTGAAGGATTAAGTATTGATATCTCCTGGTTGCAGTTGTTCGGTCAGAAAGCTGACAAGAATTATTCCCCTGATAATTTCGGAGGAACTTATAAGAACACAGCTATTGTGCCCGGCCTTGGAATCAGTTATAGTTTTTAACCCTTAATTTTCAACAAAATGAAAACAAGAAATTTAATATACATCGTTTTACTTCCGTTACTGTTTACTACTTGTAAACCCGTAGTAGATGATTTTACACCGAGCAGCGGGAGTGCAGATTTCACAAGCTTTGTTGCCATTGGCAATTCCCTTACGGCAGGTTATGCTGCCGGAGCGCTTTATAAATCGGGACAGGAAGTTTCTTTTGCCAGAATCATTGCCCAGCAAATGGCGTATGCCGGAGGTAACGGACAATTCAAGATCCCTTTGATGCCGACCGAAGATGGAGTAGGCATTGCCGAAGTAACGGAAACAGGCATGGTTTTAAGGACAAAACTTGTTCTCGGATATTCAAAAGATTGTCTCGGAGAAACCTCGCTGGGACCTGTTCCTGCCAATCCGGATCCTGATCAACAAAAACTTTTCACGGAACTGACAACTTCTGTAGCCGCTCAGGGACCATTTAACAATGTTGCTGTCCCCGGAATTAAAGTCACACACCTTTTTGCTCCCGGTTTGGGCATGATGAATCCTTTTTACGGCCGTTTTGCTACCGACCCCGTTAATGACCGGCTTATTGATGAACCGGCAAAAGTGAATCCCACCTTTTTTAGTTTCTGGATAGGTAACAATGATGTGCTTGATTATGCCGCATCAGGAGGATTACTACCTCTCACTCCGGTTGATGGCGGGATCGGAACCGGTTTCCAGGCAAGTTATGAGGCAGCATTGGAAATAATTATGAAGGTGGTTTCCAAAGGTATTGTGGCAAATATTCCTGATGTCACTTCCATACCATTCTTTACAACCGTGCCTTACAATGCCATTGTTTTAACCAATCAGGATGATGTTGACCTGCTCAATCAGGCGTATGCACCTTACAACCAGTTGATGGAGGTCAATAAACTGCCTTACAGGATCAACTGGGAACTGGGGCCGAATCCGATGGTGATCTGGGATAAAGACATGCCCTTGCCTCAACCTTTTGCCCAATATAAATTCCGTCAGGCAAAAGAAGGTGAATTGATATTGCTTACTGTACCGCAGGATTCATTAAAATGCGCACGTTGGGGAACAGCCAAACCGATTCCCGATGTGTATTCGCTTACGGAAACAGAAATTGGGAACATCAAAACGGCTACGGATCAGTTTAACGCGATCATCAAAGAAAATGCCGATGCGAACGGCCTGGCTTTTATTGATGTCAACGCATTGTTAAATAAGCTTAAATCCCAGGGCATCATGCAGGATGGGGTATTTTTTACCGCCGCTTTTGTTACGGGTAATTTTTTCTCGGAAGATGGTATTCACATGTCTCCCCAGGGAAATGCAATGGTTGCTAACTTTTTTATACAAGCCATCAATACAAAATACAATGCAAATATTCCGCAGGTAAGTGTTACGGATTATTCACCGCTTATACTTCCGTAATAATTTGACAATAATTTTTTTAAAAAGCGGGTATATTTTTGCCCGCTTTTTTCTTTTTTTGTAAAAAATGAAATCAATGACAAAGATTGTTTTTGCTACCAATAACCTCCATAAGCTGTCGGAAGCAAGGCATATTTTAAAAGACCGTTATGAGGTATTAAAGCTGGGCGATATAGGTATAAATGAAGATATTCCCGAAACCGGAATAACATTATCGGAAAATGCTTCCATCAAATCATGGTTTGTTTACAACCGAACCGGCCTGGACTGCTTTTCGGATGATACGGGGCTGGAGGTTGATGCGCTGGATGGCAGGCCGGGGGTCTATTCGGCCAGATACGCAGGCGAAGAGGGAAACCCTGAAAAGAATCTGGAGAAACTATTGAAAGAACTGGAAGGAGTTAAAAACAGAACCGCTCGTTTTAAGACCGTCGTTTCATTAATACTCGATGGCGTTGAATATAAATTTGAAGGGTCTGTGGAAGGGGAGATAATCCGGGAAAAAAGAGGAACGGGCGGATTTGGTTACGATCCTGTGTTTGTGCCCTCAGGATATAATCAGACTTTTGCGGAGATGCCCGCCCGGTTGAAAAATTCAATTAGCCACAGGGCAAAAGCCATGCGAAAGCTCTCTGCATTTTTAACCGGTCAAACCAACGAAAAGGGTTAGTTGCATTTCGTGCATTGTTCTTCAACTTCGGCAGGTAAACCACAGGTAACACAATCAATGTCCCCGCTTTTGAATAATACCTTTTTTTGCTGGAAAGTACTGATCCGGGATAAATCATCAAACCGGTCAATATCCAGCAGCCCAGATGAAACTGTTATTACGCTATTCCAAACATTTATGGCTTTATCGGCTTGCTGTTTCATCTCTTTTTGCATGATATTCAGCACCTGTATATCCTCACTTTCAAAAACTTTGATAAAATATCCGGCCCCGTCCTGTTCTTTTTTGGCAAATTCAAGTTGCCCTTTAAGAAACTCGATGAATTCACCGTTCAGAATCGAATCGAAATGGTCGAGGATGTAAGTAAGGCGGTCGAGTTCGTCCAGGTCACTTAGATAATCCAGTGTTGTTTGTGAGCTCATAATTTAGTGATTTACAGAGTAAAAATATCGTAGTTTTCAACGCGCAAATTGCAATAAATAATTCAGTATCACAACGCGGAAAATGTATTTAACAAATGTTTAACAGGGGATTTTTAAAAATCAGTTGGTTTCCAGCGTGTTAATCATTCAAAGAGGTGCTGCCAATTGTACTTTCCTCCATCCGGGATGATGTTAGTTACTTTCCTGATCCCGGTTAAACCGGCTCATCCTGTCGCAGCCTGTCAGGGGCGCAGCTTGATCAATATCTTTTTGAATCGTTTCTGCCAAAATATTTACACTTGTTTTAAAGTGTAGTTTTGCCATTTGGAATAACTTTGTGTGTTATTTAAATTGTACAATACTTTTAAAAATCCGCCTTACGGTACTTTCCCGGAAAGTATCAGGGGGATACATTTTATTTGCAGTATGAAACGAATTATATTAATCTTTGTTTTCCTGCCTTTTCTGGTTTGGAATTGTTCCAGGGCCCCCGAACCGGTTCATTTGTTAGGCGAGGCACAGGGAACTTATTATTCCATCCTCTATTATGATGATTCTTCGAGGAATTTCCAGCATGAGATTGATTCGTTGCTCGATGCATTTGATCAGTCGGTTTCGCTCTGGGTTCCTTCTTCAATCATATCGCGTGTAAACAATAACGATTCAACTGTTGTCCTGGATGATTCTTTTATCGGGAACTTTCAGCTTTCCATGGAAGTTTCCGAAAAAACCGGGGGCGCTTTTGACGTAACGGTCGGTCCGTTGGTCAGAGCGTGGGGATTTGGTTTTGACAACAAGAAACATGTGAATGATCACATCATTGATTCTTTGCTGCAGTTTACCGGTTACAAAAAGATCAGGATAAAGGATGGTAAGATCGTAAAAGACGACCCGCGGGTATCCGTTGATTTTAATGCCATTGCCCAGGGCTATTCGGTGGACCTTGTGGGAGACTTTCTCGAAAACAAAGGAATAGACGATTATCTCATTGATATTGGCGGTGAAGTTAAGGCAAGCGGGCATAAACCCGGCGGTAAATTGTGGCAAATAGGCATTGAAAAGCCTGCCGAACATCAGGATAGCGACCGGAAGCTCGAAGCGGTCGTTGAGCTGAAAAATAAGTCCGTTGCCACTTCGGGCAATTACCGTAAGTTTTATATTGAGAACGGTATCCGCTATTCACATACCATTGACCCCACAACCGGCCGGCCTGTACGTCATTCGCTTCTGAGCGCTTCGGTGATCGCTGACAATACAGCCGTTGCCGATGCCTATGCCACGGCCTTTATGGTGATGGGGCTGGAAAAAGCCAAAGCATTTCTGAAAGAGAATAAAAACATGGATGCCTTTTTGATCTATTCCGATGAAAAGGGAAATTATCAGACTTATGCCACACCTGGTTTTCAGAAATATATTACCAAATCTTTTGAGTAAGATAAATATTGGTTAAACACGGGTGAGAAAATTATTTGACTGGCGGGCGCCTGCCCGGCTGAACGGACGGGGGCTTGCATCTGGCAGGTCGAAAAGAGCGATTGAATCATAGAATTTGAAAGATTTTTTCGCCATAAGAATAAATTCTGTGTCTGCAGGTTCATGCTTTGCCTTGCGCCACCTCTGCCTCTGCGAA
>JAADID010000234.1 GCA_013151505.1 Chlorobiota bacterium
ATCCGGAAGTAACAGACAATGTAAAAATATACGCATGGGACAAAGCCGTTTACATCAGCAATTCGGATAATGACTTTGCAGAAGCTACCATTAATGTTTACGACTTGATGGGGCGCAAGCTGGTGAGTACACAAACCCGATTGGGCAACCTGACCCGTATTCCTGTACAGGTAAACAACAGCTACCTCGTAGTACAAGTAGTCAAAGGCAGCAATGTTGTAACCGAAAAGGTTTTTATTAAGTAAAACAAAACAGATTATAAACTTTTAATATTGAAAGAACGATGAAAATGAGAAATATAATCACAAACGGAAAAAAATTGCTGGTAGTCCTGATGTTTTCAGGCTTGACATTCGGTGGATTTGCACAAACTGATCCTCCGCCGCCTCCGGGAGGAGGGGGCAGCACTAACACCAACAATGCAACTAACCAACTTGGTGGTGCTGCACATATTGGGGGTGGTGTATTGATATTGCTTACCCTGGCACTGGGATATGCCGGAAAACGCTTTTACGACCTGCGTAAAAAAGCAGAAGCATAAGGGAGTAGGAACCGGTTGAACCGGTATTAATAGTATCATCATAGAACGAAGAGGGCTGCAAGCGTGCTGCCCTCTTTTTCATTTGCTTTTTTATCCGGAAGGAAAAAACATTTTTTGCGCGGACATTAAAAACGGATATTGTAGTCCTGGATCAGCTTGTTTTCAAAACATTATGTTTCCGCCATCAAAATTTATACATTCCGTCATCCACCAGCTTACCGGCAATTCTGCGGCGCGCATCTTTGACATTGAATGAATGTGTTTTAGTCAGTTTTTCAAGAGCTTCACTTAATGTATTACGCTGATCACCCTCTGCAAAAGATCCGATAACATCAAATCCCGATTTGAAAACAGACCGGACCAGATCATGCGTGAGCACATCCAGGATATCTTTATACATGTTGATGTTGTTTACATGATGAATTTTCTCCATCTTTTCAACGCGCAGTTTTGTAGATTCCAGCACATAAATATGCATGATCATATCAGCGATGTTCATCAGTATTTCTTCCTCGAACATCAGTTTCCTGTTAAATGTATCTGAAATAGCAGGAATCAGCATCAGTACTGCCTTTTTCAGGTTATTGATATACTGTTGTTTAATATCATAATAGTCACCGTTGAAGGGATCAACAGATACGACTTTATCAAGGTTATTCAATACTTCACCGGCTGCTTCATAGAGATCTATCCGGTGTTTCATCCCTTTTTTCAACGTGGAATCCGCAGTGATCAGACGGTTAATTTCGTTCGTACCTTCAAATATCCGGTTGATCCTTGAGTCACGGTATGACCTGTCGGCAGGCGCTTCAGATGAAAAGCCCATACCACCGAATATCTGAACCATCTCATCTACGATGTAATCCAGTGCTTCAGAGCCATATACTTTAAGAAATGCACATTCCGGTTCATATTCTGCAACTCCTTCGATATTGGTTTTTCCGTATTCAAAACCTTGTTCTTTCAGGCTTTCGATCGTATCTTCTATATCTTTACTTACCCTGTAAACCGCTGACTCGGTGGCAAACGTTTTGATGACCTGTTCTGCAAGTTTATGTTTAATGGCCCCGAATTCCGCAAGGAACGATCCGAATTGTTTTCTTTCGGTGGCATAACTTACAGAATGGTTGATTGCCCTGCGCATACCGCCAATTACGGTCGCACCGAGTTTTATTCGTCCGATGTGCAATATATTCAGGGCAATACGGAAACCTTCTCCACGCCTTCCCAGCAGGTTTTCCACAGGGACTTTTACATCGTTAAAAAATATCTGACGTGTTGACGAACCCCGGATCCCCATTTTATGTTCTTCGGGATTCATCGTAATACCCTGCCATTTTGATTCGACGAGGAATGCGCTTAAAACACGATCGTTGTCAATTTTTGCAAAAACCGTTAACAAATCGGCAAATCCTCCGTTGGTAATCCACATTTTCTGGCCATTCAGGATATAATGTTTGCCGTCATCCGATAAAACGGCTTTTGACTTTCCCGCATTGGCATCCGAGCCTGCATTGGGTTCGGTCAGACAATAGGCAGCCAGCCACTCGCCGTTGGCCAGTTGGGGCATATATTTTTGTTTTTGTTCCTCATTCCCATAATAGAGCAGGGGCAAGGTTCCGATTCCGGTATGTGCCATGAAAGCTACCGAAAACGAATAAGCGGAACCAATCGTTTCATTGGCACGCATAGAAGTTAAAAATGATTGGCCGAAACCACCGTACTCCTCAGGTATGGAAATACCAAGCAGACCGAGATCCCCGGCTTTTTTAAGCAATGATGGCAATAAACCTTCCGTATGATTGTCCAGGGCATCAAAATTAGGTGCCACTTCCGACTCAATAAAATCGGAACAGGTCGCAGCAATCATATTTTGTTCTTCATCAAATTCTTCGGGGATAAAGATGTCTTTGTAATTTACATCTTTGATTAAAAATTCAGCCCCTTTCAGTACTGCTTTGGTTTTCATTTTATTATGCGTTATTTAAAATTTTGGCAAAGATAAAAAAAGGAGAAAAGGACAAAAGTTAAATGGTGCAATTGTTCAACTGATTCATGGTTTAAAATAATCAGTTATCATTGATCAAAGCATGTGATAAACTGCTAAAATAAACTGCTTTTATCTTTAGCATTCCGAATTTTATGAACATTAACGTGTTGTGTTATAATGGTATAAGATCAAAAATAAATATAACAAACATTTTTAGCATGGATGCTAAAAAACGGAAAAGCAGGGGAGAAGTGGCCTGCCAGTAAGGATCGAAGTAGCCTTCTTTATCTAACTCTTTTTGTCAGGCTGGGCTTCAGCTTTGTCTTGTTTTTTCTTTGGTGATGTGACTTTTATTTTAATGGCATCGGCTTTTTCATCATAATCCACATAGATTACATCACCTTCTTTCAGATTTGTTCTTATGATTTCTTCCGCCAGTTCGTCTTCGATGTATTTTTGAATAGCCCGTTTTAACGGCCTCGCACCGAACTGTTCATCCCATCCTTTATCAATGATGAAATCTTTTGCTTTGGCCGTCACCTTCATCTTGAAACCCATATCTTCTATACGCTGATAAAGGTGGTGAAGTTCAATATCAATGATCTTATGGATATTCTCACGTTCAAGGGGTTCAAAAATCACAACGTCATCAATACGGTTCAGAAATTCTGGAGCAAAGGCCCGCTTCAAAGCATTTTCGATAACTCCCTGGGTATGTGTGCTTCTGCTTTCGCGTTTTGCCTTGGTTGTAAAACCGACACCCTGTCCGAAATCTTTCAACTGTCTTGAACCGATGTTGGAAGTCATGATAATAATGGTGTTTTTAAAGTCAACACGTCTTCCCAGGCCGTCAGTCAGTACACCGTCATCAAGAACCTGAAGCAATATATGAAACACATCAGGATGTGCTTTCTCAATTTCATCCAGCAAAACAATGGAATAGGGTTTCCGGCGAACTTTTTCGGTCAACTGGCCGCCTTCCTCATAACCGACATATCCTGGAGGGGCACCCACAAGTCGTGAAACGGCAAACTTTTCCATGTATTCGCTCATATCAACCCTGACCAGCGCATCTTCTGAGTCAAACAGGTATTTGGCCAGCATTTTGGCAAGGTAGGTTTTACCCACGCCGGTAGGTCCGAGGAAAATAAACGAACCAATGGGTTTTGACGGATCTTTTAATCCTGCACGATTCCTGCGAATAGCCTTAACTACTTTCTTTATCGCCTGTTCCTGGCCGATAACTTCTTTTTGCAATTCCGTTTCCATATTGATCAACCGCTGGCTTTCGCTCTGGGCAATATTGGAGACAGGAATGCCGGTCATCATTGCGACTACCTCTGCCACGTTTTCGCCAGTTACTTCTTCACGGTGGATCTTTGATTCTTCTTCCCAGCGCCTTTTTGCACGCTCCAACTCTTCGGTATAACGACGTTCTATGTCCCTGAACTGGGCGGCTTCTTCAAACTTCTGACTCTTGATAGCCTGTGTTTTTTTTGCTTTGATCTCTTCGATCGAATTTTCAAGGTTGATGATCTCGGCAGGAACGTGAATGTTACTGATATGCACACGAGCACCGGCTTCATCCAGCGCATCTATGGCTTTATCGGGAAGATACCTGTCGCTGATATACCTGTGTGTAAGCTGAACACAGGCTTTGATGGCTTCATCGGTGTATTTCACCAGATGATGGTCCTCGTATTTTTGTTTGATATTCTGAAGAATAATTTCTGTTTCTTCCGGAGTGGTCGGATCCACAAGCACTTTTTGAAAACGTCGCTCAAGCGCACCGTCTTTTTCAATGTATTGCCTGTATTCATCAAGGGTAGTGGCGCCGATACATTGTAACTCGCCCCGCGCAAGGGCAGGTTTAAACATATTGGATGCATCAAGTGAGCCACTGGCATTTCCGGCGCCCACGATAGTATGTATTTCGTCAATGAACAATATGATATCGGGATTTTTCTCCAGTTCGTTCAGGACGGCCTTCATCCGTTCTTCAAATTGTCCCCTGTATTTTGTACCCGCAACAAGCGAAGCAAGGTCCAGGTTGATGATTCGTTTATTAAACAGTGCTCTCGAAACTTTCCGGGCAACAATTTTCAAAGCAAGTCCTTCGGCAATGGCAGATTTTCCAACACCGGGTTCGCCGATCAGGATGGGATTGTTTTTCTTCCTGCGGCTCAATATCTGTGCAATTCGTTCCAGTTCGCGTTCACGCCCCACGATAGGGTCAAGACGATCTTCTTCGGCCATTTTGGTCAGGTCGCGGCCAAAATTGTCAAGTACCGGCGTTTTAGACTTCGGATCAGCAGTCTTTTTCGATCCTCCGAACGGTTTTTCCCTTTGCGGTTCATCCTCGGTTTCGCCGGGCAATTCCGATTTGGGTTCCATATATTTGGACGACTGGGTTTTTTCTTTAATGATAGACAACAATTCTTCGCGGATAGCGCTGTAATTTACGCCGTATTTTTCAAGTTTGCTGGTAACCAGATTATTGTCATCTTTCAGAATGGCAAGGAGCATGTGTTCGGTACCTACCAGTTCGCTGTGCAGTGCTTTGGCTTCAAGGTAAGTTATTTTCAATGCTTTCACCGCCTGCCGCGACATAGGAATGTTCTCAATCTTTGGTGAAGAATGACGCGGTTCCTTAATAGCATCTTCTATGCTTTTTTTACATTCATTGAAATCAACCCCGAAATACGAAAGCAATTGTACTGCCATTCCCTGGCCTTCCCTCAATATCCCGAGCAGAAGGTGCTCAAGGCCAAGATAGCTGTTTCCCAACCGTATCACCTCTTCCCGGCTGTATGTCAGCACATTTTTTGCGCGGTCCGTGAATTTTCCTTCCATATTGTCTTAAAAGTTAGTGTGCAAAGTTACAAAAAATGAAAGAGCCGAAATTTATACTGACGGATAATTTATCAGTACTGTTTTATTAGACAAGAACAAAACCGTTCCGGTTGGCTGGATCACCTGTTTTTTAACAAATAAACCGTATTTTTCGGCCCGGCAGCTTTTTCCTATGCAACGGTTTCAAATATAATATGATTGTAAGCGACTAAATAAGACAGGTTTCCGATTTTTGAACACTTTTTTGTTAACATTATCGGACCTTTGTGAACAGAATTGAAAGAGGTAATTTACTAAATTCGTACCTTTGCAGACTTGAATTTAAAATATTAATAAAGAAGAAGTTAATTGATGGACATAACAAATTCGGAAGATCGTATTATTAAAGTAAACATCGAAAATCAAATGAAGTCCGCTTACATTGATTATTCGATGTCGGTTATTGTTTCAAGGGCGCTGCCCGATGTGCGTGACGGTTTAAAGCCGGTACACCGCCGGGTTCTTTTCGGAATGTATGAACTTGGAGTATTGGCAAACCGGCCTTATAAAAAATCTGCAAGAATAGTAGGGGAGGTGCTGGGTAAATATCACCCGCACGGCGATACATCGGTATATGATTCAATGGTACGAATGGCACAGGAATGGTCATTGCGATATCCGTTGATCGACGGCCAGGGTAATTTCGGTTCCATTGATGGAGACAATCCGGCTGCCATGCGATATACCGAAGCCCGTATGAAAAAGATTGCAGAAGAAATGCTGGTGGACATTGATAAGGATACGGTTGACCACCGGTTAAATTTTGATGACAGCCTTTGGGAGCCTATCGTACTGCCCACACAAATACCCAACCTTCTTATCAACGGCTCTTCGGGAATCGCTGTGGGAATGGCCACCAATATGGCACCCCATAACCTCTCACAGGTGATTGACGGAATTATTGCATATATAGAAGACAACGACATAGAGATTTCCGAGCTGATTAAACTGGTTCAGGCACCCGATTTCCCGACAGGCGGGATTATCTATGGTTACGATGGTGTGCTGAATGCCTTTGAAACCGGAAGGGGAAGGATCGTTTTGCGCGGAGAAGTTACCGTGGAGGAAGCCGGAAACGGACGCGAACGTTTAATTGCTACCTCAATACCTTATATGGTGAATAAAGCGGAGATGATCAGGAAAACCGCCGATATGGTCAACGAGAAGAAAATTGAGGGTATTTCGGATATCAACGATGAATCGGACCGTAACGGAATGCGTATTGTTTATGACCTGAAAAGAGATGCCATTCCGAACATCGTTATCAATCAGTTGTATCAGCATACAGCCTTGCAAAGTTCATTCAATGTGAACAATGTGGCTCTTGTTAAAGGGCGGCCCAGAATGCTTAATCTGAAAGACCTCATCAAATACTTTGTGGAACACAGACATGAGGTAGTTGTCAGACGGACGGAATATGACCTGAAAGAAGCCAAAAAGAAAGCCCATGTGCTCGAGGGATTGATGATTGCACTGGATAACCTGGATGAGATCATCGCATTGATACGCGCATCTGCCACGCCGGATGAAGCCAAACAAGGACTGATGAGCAGGTTTGAACTTTCCGAAATACAATCCAGAGCTATTCTGGATATGCGCCTCCAAAAGCTGACCGGGCTTGAGCGTGACAAAGTCAAAGCCGATTACGAAAACCTGATTAAATTGATCGGAGAATTGAATGAATTGCTTGGAAGTGTGGAAATGCGCATGGAAATGATCAAAGAAGAATTGCTGCGGATTAAAGAAAAATACGGCGATGAACGAAGAACCCAAATTGTTTATTCTGCCGAAGACATACGGATGGAGGATGTTATTCCTGACGACCCAGTCGTGGTTACCATTTCCCACATGGGCTACATAAAACGCACCCCTTTAACTGAATACCGGGCGCAAAGAAGGGGAGGACGCGGCTCGAAAGGAAGCCAGACCCGTGAAGAAGACTTCCTTGAATATTTGTATGTAGCCACAAATCATGATTACATGCTTTTCTTTACCGAAAAAGGAAAAGTGTTCTGGATGCGGGTATATGAAATCCCTGAAGGGACTAAAATGTCCAAAGGAAGGGCTATTCAGAACCTGATTAATATCGAACCGAATGACAAGGTGAAAGCCTTTGTTAATACAAAGGACCTTAAGGATCAGGATTATATAAACAACAATTATATCATTCTTTGCACGAAAAAGGGAGTCATAAAAAAGACCTCACTCGAAGCTTATTCACGCCCCCGTCAGAACGGAATCAACGCCATATCCATCAGGGAAGGTGATGAACTGCTTGCAGCACGGCTGACCAATGGAAATAATGAAGTGGTACTGGCTAAAAAATCAGGCAGAGCTATCCGGTTTAATGAAAAGACGGTACGGCCGATGGGTCGTAATGCATCAGGAGTACGTGGCGTTTCGCTTGAAAATGAAAATGATGAGGTCATTGGTATGATCTGTCTCGAAGACAATGAACAAACCATTTTGGTTGTT
>JAADID010000337.1 GCA_013151505.1 Chlorobiota bacterium
GTAGAGCTGCGATTCGCTCAAATGCATTTTGCGGGACAGTTGAAGCGATGATCCGAATGAATGATTGCTGATCTCCTCGTGGATAATTTTGATGATCTTCTGCAGAAATTTCGTTTCGGGGTCTTCAGGCTTTGTTTTCAGGAAATGCCGCAAACTGTCTTTATTCATTTTCCGCATCATTTTCCTGCGCAGCAGCACCAGTTGATCAATGCGTGTTAACAATTCGGCCTTCACAAAGGGTTTTGTCAGGTAAGCATCTGCACCGCGGGAGAGCCCGGTAAGCCGGTCTTTGGTGCTTACTTTGGCCGTAAGCATGATGACGGGAATATGGTCGGTCCGTTCGTCGGATTTTAGGGTGGAACAAACTTCAAAGCCGTCTTTTTTCGGCATTTTCACATCGCAGATGATAATGTCCGGCACTTTTTCAAAGGCGGTTTCCATACCGGCTTCGCCATCGCCGGCATGCAGCGTCCGGTACTTTCCGGCCAGGCAGGTTTTCAGGTAATGCGCCACGTCGGCATTGTCTTCGATGATCAGCGCAAGCGGTAGTTCCGCTTGTTCATCCGGGATTTGGGGGCCTGCCTCAACTCCGCTTTCAAAAGCAGGGACGTCGGGTTCGAGGAATGCCCTGACATCTTTTGTTTGTTCAGCCTGGTTGGTTACGGGAAGTTGAAAGCTGAACTCGCTGCCTTTTCCCACCGTACTTTTTACAGTGATGGTGCCGTTCAATAATTCAACGAACTGTTTGGTTAACGCCAGACCGATACCCGTACCTTCGCCTTTTTGCGAAGAAGAGTTGTCCACCTGGTAGAAACGGCTGAAGATGTGTTTCATATCCTCCTGGGGAATACCTATCCCGCTGTCTTTCACCTTGATGATAAAAAACGGCTTGTTGCGGATCAATATCCGGTTTAGGTGCAGCACGATCTTTCCGCCGGGCGAAGTAAACTTGATGGCATTGGAAAGGATGTTGGAAAGTATTGCCGAAAGTTTGTTCACATCAACATCCATCCGAAGCTCGTCCACTTCTGCATAAATGACCAGGTTAATTTGCTTCTCACGCGCAAGAGACTGAAAACTTTCGCCTATGTATTTCACAAAGGGGATCACATCGGTCTGGACCAGATGCAATTCCATTTTACCGCTTTCCAGTTTCGACAGATCCAGCATTTGGTTCACGAGCCGGAGCAGGTTCTTGCCGTTGCGCCTGATCAGTTCGAGGGCGTGGTCCGCACCTTTCACCTGCACCTCTTTCAATGTCGAAGCAACAGTATCTGCCATGCCCAGGATGACCGTCAGCGGTGTACGGAATTCGTGTGTGATGTTGGCATACAGGCTGTTCTTGAGCTTGTTAATATCCTTGAGCCGCTCGCTTTCGGCAATGGCCAGCCGTTTGGCCAGCTGAAAACGGTAAAAGCGATCGGCAAACAGAATGGCCAGACCGAGGTAAAGCAGGTAGGCCCACCAGGTATTCCACCAGGGAACGGGAATGGAAAGATTGTAGGTCAGCGGCACCGGGTTGCCAACACCCATGTTGTTGAAGGCCCTGATGTTTAGCTTGTAGTCACCGGGGGAAAGGTTTGACAGATTGATCTCTTTTGCCGGTCCCAGATGTTGCCACTCACCGTCGAACTTGTACTGATAGGTAATTTGATCGGCAAAATGAAACCCCAGCGAACTGATCTTCAAAGTGATGTGTTTTGTGCCGGTCTCAAACGGAAAGTCCGTGCCCGCCAGGTCGTTACCCTCGTAAAGTGTTTGTCCGCCGCTTTCGATTTTCCGGATGTAGGGCTGGGGAATTTCCCGGTTTGCGATTTGGTTGTCAGGATTGTAGATTAAGATACCGTTTTCACAACCGATGACAAATTCTCCGTTCCCCAGGGGGTGTACCGGGCCTGTGATCTGCAAATTCCTGTGTTTCGAAGTCAGGTTGGTTTTCCGGTACCTCAGGGTGTTTGTGTTGAAGGTGCCCAGTCCGTTACCCGTCGTCCAAAAGAGGCTGTCGTTGTACGGATAAAGCCCCGAAAAATATCCTTCCGCCACGGTTTTCACCCCCTGATTAAAATGATCAAAATCGGTAAATCCCAGGCCATGGTCATAGCCGGCCATCCATATCCTGCCTTTGGTGTCTTCCACAAAGCCGCCGACATCCTGATAAAAAGGCGCACCCTCTGCCCGGTTGAGGCAATGGATTGTTGAATCATTCAGATCCATCACGGTTGTTGAACCCTTGGCGATCCACAATTTATTTTTGGAATCCAGATAGAGCATGGTGATCCATTCATGGTTTCCATCCCGGAATTTGTTGAACTCCTCCTTGTAATTGATGATCGTATTATTTTTAAAGTTCAGGTAAAACAATCCACCGAACTTTGTTCCGATCCAATAATTGTTGTTTCTGTCCTTTACCACACTGTGCATCACGGGGTGAGGATGCTGAACCTGAAGCGCGGGTAACTTAAATTGCTGTGTTTTTGTGTTAAAGATTACAATTTTATTACCGGAAACGATCAGCAGGTTACCGTCCTCCATCTCCACCATATCCCTGAGGAGGTACATCTTGTTTTTCTGATAATAAAAAGCGGGCGGTTCAAATATTTCGAACGAATAGTCTGCGGAATTCACTTTGTACAGGCCGGAGCTGTTGTCTCCCAATACGTAAATAGAGTTTCCCGATACAATGACCTCCCTGACCAACAACGGATTTTGAACCCCGTTCCTTTCTTCCAGTTCAATGAACCTGTTTTGTGCCCCCAGCGGATCGTATTTAAACAGCCCCTTCCCGTTGCAAAACCAAATGATTCCCCTTGAGTCAATAAACGACACACCCCTAAGCAATCCTTTTTCCTTATTGTGATCGGTTATCCTTTTAACTTTTTTGGACAGGAGGTCGTAAACGATCAAACCGTCGTTACTTGTTATCCATAAAATGTTATCGTTGGCCTCATAAAATTCATAGATTGATGTGTGGGTGTGAGGATATTGAGATAGCAGGGGTAGTCTGAATTGTTTGGACAATTTGTTGAAAACAACCAAGCCACCTCCCCAATTGCTGACAAAAACTTCTTCAGCAGAGGCATGCACCGAACGGATTCTGTTTTGAGCTAAATTCGGGTTGTTTTGATAAACGAATACCTCATAATTTTTCGTAACCCTGTTGAAGCGGATTAAACCACCGGCACTACCCAGCCATAATATATCGCTGTCATCAGGATCTTCGGCGATGGAACCGATACGGTTGATGCTGAATTTATCTTTCTGCCCCTCAACCGTAAAAGAATAATGATCGTGCTTTTTGGCTTTTAAATCAAAGCTCATCAACCCGCCCCTGAATTTGGCTGCCCATAATAATCCGTCATTGTCCAATAAAAGGTCAGGCGTTCTTCCGGTTGAAAAATTCATGGAAGGGATCAACCGTTCAATCTTTTGAAAACGAACCGTATCCACCCGGCTGTGAAAAATCCCGTGTTCGGTGCCAATCCAGATGTTTTCACCTGATTTGTCCATCAGGATGCTTCCGACAAAACCGATTCTGTGCCGGGTGGAATCCGAATCATAGAGGGTAAAGTTGGTAAAGTAATTCCCGTCGAACCGGCTCACCCCGTTTCCGGTGGCAATCCATAAAAAGCCGTTTTTATCTTCCGCGATATCGTAAACGGTTGTTGAGGCCAGGCCGTCTTCTTTGGTGTAATGATTGAAATCGTTGAAATGGGAAAGTTGAATTTGTGCATGGCAAATACCTGAAATACCGTAAAATACGGAGATCAGAAAAAAACATATAAAAGTTTTCATCTTAATGATAGCCGGCATGCGTTTAGCTGGATTCATTGAACAGGATAAACAGAAATTAAATGATGATCATACTGAGTTTTCGATAGTTTTCCTGAACCAAAGATAGAAAGGACTTGTAGAACAATTTGTTAATTAAATGTTAAGATCTGAAATGGTTCTAAATAACGGTTTGGTCAAAAGAAATGCAAAAGGATGTAAGTTGTTGTGATTCAGTTTAATTATTGGAAAAATGTTGGTTTTAATGAATGTATGAATGTGAATAAGATGATCACAACCCGAACCCTCGTTCCACGGTTTATGGTTAATGGAAAATGGTCATTCTGCTGGACAGCCCCGCACCCCGTTTACTGCGACACAACGGCTTTCAGCACCCTGGTTTCTCCCTTTGAGATAATTTTTACAAGATAAACGCCCGAAGAATTGGTGCTGAGGTCAAGCAGAAATGAACTTTTGTTGACCGGACTTGCAAAAAACTGAATATCACGCCCGTTTATATCTGTTACGCTAACCCTGAGGTCTTCCGGCACCTGGCTTCCGAATGTGATCTTAAATTTACCTGTTGTGGATGGATTCGGTGTGATGCTCGGCAAAACCCGTATGTATTTTTTCCGGATGAGGCTGTCGGTGCTGTTGGCTGATCTTACCACCAGTTTCACATCGTATTCGCCGGCATTGTGATAAGTAACAGGGAGCGGGTCGGTCAATTCGGAACCTGATGGATCGCCGCCGGGAAAGTACCATTGTGAGGATGTGATGTTGCCGCTGGAGTTGTTGTAAAAGCGCACCTGTCCCCCGGTGGATATCTCGACAATATCAGCCGAAAAGTTGGCCATGATTCCTGAAGAGTCGAAATCAACACCCCTTAATGTTAGCAAACCCGAATTGATCGGGTCAAGCCAGGGCTGCAACCGGAGGGAATCGGCTGTGCCGTTGGACATCCAGCTTTCACTGAATTTACCGTAATAGTCCGGCTGACGCGGACTGCCGCATGATGCTCTTCCGCCTGACAGCAACCCGATGATGTATCCTGAAGGGTCAAACAACGGACTTCCGGAAGAGCCGGGTTCGGTTACGCCGAATCCCGATTCCGTTTTTGTCCAGACAACTTTCCAGTACTGGCCTTCGGGATTGGGTTCAGGACTGTTATAATCCGTGGAAACGAGTTGTGTCTCGTATGTGGAGACCATTTTCAGATCACCCTCAGGGTGGTGGATGGTTACACCGGAGGCAGACACTTCTCCCGATCGGTTCCACCCGTTGTAGAAAGGCCGGTAATCTTTTGGCACCTCATTTTTAAGCAGGAGCAGCTTGAAATCGGATCCGGTGCTTGTACTCTGGTTGGCGCTCGCTATCAGCGTTGATCCCGAGAGCGTCTGGTGCAACGGCTCATTCACCGGGAAATCACAATCCGTTGATTCGTAATTAAAATAAAACACCCATTTTGAATAATCGGCGTCGCTGGAATTTTCCCCGCAATGGTTGGCCGTAAGAAAATAAGGGGTTCCGTCCACTTTCGTGTTGTTTACCAGCGAGCCCGTACACCAAAAAAGCGAGCTGCCGTCCCTGACCAGTATCTTTGCCACGCCCCGCTTTTCATTCTGCCACGATCCACCTTCGGGGCAGTTCACAAGGACTTCACATGCCCCTGCATCGCCAAAACCTCTTTCACCCCTGTCCATATTTAAAACTGATACCCCAATGTCCAAAATAGTAAAAGGCAAGACGAAAGTTTTCTGCGGACTGTCCAGTTCAATGATCAAAGAATCTCCGGGAATCAGTTCCGTGGCCAGGTTATCTCCGTTGTTAATTTTTGTAAAAGCTCCCAGAACGGTCGTTTTGGAAGGGTTGTAAAGAAACAATTGCTGCCCCTCTGAAAAGTTTACGTTTTTGAAATAAACATTCAGACCGCCGGCACTTTTTACTGAAATACCGAGACGCCAGACTGCTTTTCCGTTTTTTGCACGAATCCATATTCCCGGCTCTTGTGCCCTTTCCGGAAAAGAGGCAATGTAACCGGCATACAACGGGAATTCTTTATCTCCGCCGTTGCGGTACCCGGGCGCTTCTTTTTCAGGATGGAAAAACGGTATTTCCCCTTTCAGGTTCTCTTGTAAGGCAATGGGCGTACCTTCCACATGAATTTGCGCCTGTCCGGTAACAATCAGGCCCGTAACAAGAAATGCCAGTATGGTCAGACGTTTTTTCAAACTCGGCCCCCGGCTATTTGATCAACGAAAGTTTCTTCATGATCCGGCTGCCACCGTTTGTGATGGTAACAAAATAGATTCCTTTTTCTTTGTCGCCGAGATCGAGAACATATTGCCCTTCGGAACGGGAAATTTCTTCTGATTTTATTGTTCTGCCATAAGCGTCTGTTACCGAAAGAGTAACATTGTTGTTATCGGTTTCGGCAAAACGGATGACAAAGATACCTGTTCCCGGATTGGGATAAATCCTGAAATCATCAGGCCCTTTCAGGTCTTCAACACCCACAAAGTCAACAAGAATATAATCTTCGATGGTTTTTGTGTCGGTGCCGATTCCGTTATCAACAGTCAGTGTAACGGTATATGCGCCGCCCTGGTTGTAAACAATATTTTCAGGATTTTGTAAATTGGAAGTATCAGGTGTGCCTCCCTCGAAACTCCAGTACCATGCTACAGGATCGCCGGTTGACAAATCGGTAAAGTTTACCGATTCTCCTTCCATGATGTGAGTGTCATCGCCTTCAAAATCAGCTGCCGGCAGAACGGTGGTTACTTTGATGTAACCGTCTTTTACAATGGTATCGGAACCACCCAGATTATAAGCGACGAGTTTTACCGGATAAACGCCTTCGTTCGGATATCTTAACAGCGGATTCTGGGCGTTGGAAGTGTCGGGAGAGCCTCCCTCGAATTTCCATGCCCAGGCATCGGTTGTTCCTGTTGACATGTCGTAAAAATGGACTTTAACGGATGGCATGACAATGGTGTCGTCAGCGTAAAAGTCAGCTTCAGGTGGTGTCATGGCATTTACATGGATATAATCTTGCTGCACAAGTGAATCGGTTCCATCGCCGTTGACGACATGAAGTGAAACGTCAAAATATCCGGTGTCAACATAAACCACTGACGGATTCTTTATGTATGCCGTATCGGGATCTCCCCCTTCAAAAATCCAGAGCCATTCGTAAATTCCCGGCCCTGAAAGGTCTGTAAAATGTACGGTGTCGGCCTGTGTGATATCGGTTGTGTCGGCTGTAAAATCTGCTGTCGGTGGAATGACCTGCCAGGAGATACCGGGCAGTTTTTCGATTCCTGTTCCGCTGGGGTCTAACCACGGCTCCAGTTGAGTGGAGTTCGTGTTGCCGTTTTGATCCCACGACCAATACATTTTTCCGTAATATGCCGGGGAAGGTGTTTCGCATGAGTTGCTGGTATAACCGCCGGTCAGGTCACCCATGATCAGCCCGTTGGCGTCAAAAACCGGCGAACCCGAAGAGCCGCCCTGCATGATGGATTTACCGTTGACGGTTTCGGCCCAGATCAGCTTCCAGTGTGTGGGCTGACCGTTCCAGAATGTGGAGGATTGCAGGGGCGTGGAATAAGTACTGATTTTTTTAATATCCCCGGCAGGATGATGTATGCCCACGCCGTTGGGCGCATCTTCGTTGCTGTTGGTCCGGTTCCAGCCATTGTAAAATACGCCGTAACTGTCAGGAATGGTCCCGTTGATACGTACGAGGTAAAAGTCGGAACCGGGGATATCGGGATTGGCCATACCTGGGTCGTGAGCTTTAAACACACAGCCGGTTTTGGAATTGTATCCCTGCCCGCTGCCGCCACAGGTGGTTGCCTGGTAATTGAAATAAAATATCCACTGATTCAGGTCGCTGGCAGATGCCGTTCCGCCGCAATGTGAGGCCGTCAGAAAGTACGGAGTGCGGTCGTTATCCGTATTGTTGATCAGCGACCCGGAGCACCAGTAATAGCTGCCACCGATCTTGATGGATATCCGTGCCACACCGTCAATCTGGTTTTCCCAGCCGTCACCTTCTTCGCAGGCCACATC
>JAADID010000127.1:0-456 GCA_013151505.1 Chlorobiota bacterium
CAGTATTTCTGAAAAAGGCCCGCCGAAAAGGTGCGCTTACTTCAAACGGAATGAAAATGCTGGAATTTCAGGCGGAAGCGTCGTGGAAGATCTGGCAGGAATGAACATGCGTGCAAGGTCCCCTTTTGCAGATATCAAAGGGATGAGCATAGCCCCTAAATACATCCCTTAACAAATGACCTGACGCCGGATACGATTGTTGCTGATTTTTTATAACAGCCTATTCCTCACAAAATTGCGTTATAGTCATTTTAAAGAATGTCATCCTTTTTTTGCTTGACTTTTCGATTTATTTTTCTTATATTTAGCCTTCTGAAAACAATAGGGTTTTACAAATACTTTTAACGTATTCAGGCTAAAGAAAGCATCATGAAAACTCCCGAAAAGATAGTGAGGCAACAGGCTGTAGCAGGAAGTTTCTACCCTGCAGGAAGGGATGATGTCCTTGAATTCATC
>JAADID010000127.1:502-9762 GCA_013151505.1 Chlorobiota bacterium
GTCTTTGAGAACACAAAAAATTTCCGGTCTTATCGTACCGCATGCCGGTTGGGTTTTTTCGGGAAAAACGGCCATTCTGGCTTACCAGTTGTTAAAAAAAGTCATGCCCAGAAAAATCGCTTTACTGGGGCCTTCGCACCATTTTCCCATTAACAGAATACTATCAGATGAACACAGTTACTGGAAAACGCCATTAGGACTAATCAAATTGTTAAGGGACAATTACTTCGAGAGCAATTCCACCTACCATGCTCCCGAACATTCTCTTGAGGTGCAGGCCCCTTTTATCAAATATTATTCGGATGACTCATTGCTTTTGCCGTTGCTCACCGGGCAACTCACAGCCGTTCAGGCTGCCGATTGTGCAAGGCACCTTTTCACCCACGGATATTTCCTCATTATCAGTACCGACATGAGTCATTTTTATGACCTGGTCAGCGCCAATAAAACCGATGCCGTTTCAATTCATAATATTGAAAATCTCACGCTTGACCGCGTGGATGCCTGTGGAATAAACCCCCTTAAAGTGGCTATTGAGCATTGCAGGTTAAGCGGAACCCGGCCCCATTTGATTGATTATTCCACTTCTGCCGAAACATCGGGTGATCCGCACAGCGTAGTGGGTTATGCCAGTTTTTGGTTTTAATCTTTGAAATTTAAATCTCTTTATACGTGACCACGGGCTCGTCATACTCCTCAATGGGCAGACAGGCACAGAGGTTCCGGTCGCCAAAGGCATCATCAATTTTAGCTACCGGCGGAAAATACTTATTCGTCCTGACCCATTCGAGTGGAAATGCCGCTTTTTCACGCGGGTAGGGAAAAGTATAATCGTCAGCTATCACCATTTCGGCAGTGTGAGGGGCATTGACAACCACATTGTTCGTTTTATCGGCCAGGCCTTGTTCCACTTCCTGTATTTCCTTACGGATATGAACAAGGGCATCAATAAAATAATCCAGTTCCCGCAATGATTCGCTTTCCGTGGGCTCGACCATCAATGTGCCGTGAACAGGGAAAGCCACGGTCGGGGCATGGAACCCATAGTCCATCAATCGTTTGGCAATGTCAATTACGGCCACATCAGCCGTTTTGCTGAATTGGTTACAATCCAATATCATCTCGTGTCCCACGAAACCGTTTTTCCCCGTATAAAGAATGGGGTAATGATCTTTGAGGCGGTGCATCAGGTAATTGGCATTCAGGATAGCTATTTCGGTTGCTTCCTTTAATCCTTTTTGGCCGAGCATTTTCAGGTAACCGTACGAAATAAGCAGTATCAGTGCGCTGCCAAAAGGTGCTGAAGCAACAGCCGTAATTCTCCGTTTCCCTCCTTTTGCAGAGAATATATGTCCGGGGAGAAAGTCTTTCAGGTGTTCGGCAACGCCAATCGGGCCGACTCCCGGGCCGCCGCCACCATGTGGAATACCAAAGGTCTTATGAAGATTCAGGTGGCTGACATCGCAGCCGATAAATCCGGGGCTTGTCAACCCGACCTGGGCATTCATGTTGGCACCGTCCATATAAACCTGCCCGCCGTTTTTATGGATGATGTCCACAATTTCCCTGATGCCTTCCTCGAATACGCCATGCGTCGAAGGATAGGTGATCATAATAGCTGACAGGTTGTCTTTGTGTTCTTCTGCCTTTTGTTTTAAATCTTCAATATCAATATCCCCGTTTTCGGTAGTCTTTACAACAACAACTTTCATACCTGCCATTACCGAGCTTGCCGGGTTGGTTCCGTGTGCCGATGCCGGGATCAGGCAGATGTTCCGATGTCCTTCGCCAATACTTTCCTGATAGGCCCTGATAACCATTAGTCCGGCATATTCCCCGGCAGCTCCCGAATTGGGCTGGAACGAAATGGCTGCATATCCTGTGATCTCGCAGAGTATTTTCTCCATTTCCTCTATAACGGTCGCATATCCTTTTGCCTGGTCAGCCGGAACAAACGGATGAATATCGGTGAATTCGGGCCAGCTAACCGGCATCATCTCCGAAACGGCATTCAGTTTCATGGTGCAACTGCCCAACGGGATCATGGAACGGTTCAGGGCAATGTCTTTGTTCTCGAGTTTTTTCAGGTAACGCATCATCTCGGTTTCCGAATGGTAATTATGGAAAACGGGATGGTTTAAAAATCCGCTGGTTCTGATAAGGGTATCAGGAATATTACCGGAAGAATTTTCTTTAACAGGCCGGAAAGAAATATCTTCATCTGAAGTATTAATTGCTTTTGAAAAAATGGAGACAATGATCTTTATATCCTCCCCGGAAGTCGTTTCATCAATGCTGATGCCTATCTGTTTATTATCTTCGAAATATCTGAAGTTGACTTTATTACTGATTGCAGATCTTTTTATTTCCTCAGCGCTTACCTGTGAAGGCAATTCAACAAGCAGCGTATCAAAGAAATTTTTATTCAACTGTCTGTAACCCGCTTTTTCCAGTGCAAGTGAGAGATCAACAGTTAGGGAATGTATCTGACAGGCAATATCCTTTATTCCTTCCGGCCCGTGGTAAACGGCATAAAAACCTGACATGATGGCCAGCAGGGCCTGTGCCGTACAGATATTTGAAGTGGCTCTTTCGCGTTTGATGTGCTGCTCACGGGTCTGTAAGGCCATCCGCAAGGCATTGTTGCCCCGGGCATCTTTTGAAATGCCGATGATCCTTCCGGGCATGTGCCGTTTGAAGTCTTCCGTAGTGGCAAAGAAAGCGGCATGAGGGCCACCATAGCCGAGGGGTACGCCGAATCTTTGTGAATTACCAAAAACAACCTGTGCGCCCCATTCGCCCGGAGGCTTTAACAGGGTAAGCGCCATCAGGTCGGCAGCAACGGCAAAGGGAATATTTTTTTCTGCCAGCTTTCCGGCAAGGCCTGTATAGTCAATAATCTCTCCTCTTTGATCGGGATACTGAACCATGCATCCAAAAACACGATCGTTTATTTCAAATGCCGTTGCTTCGGTAATGACCAGTTCAATGTCATTGGATTTGGCCCGTAGTTTCAGTACTTCGATCGTTTGTGGAAACATATCCTTTGAAACAAGAAAAACATTGGCGCCCGCTTTTGCCAATGCCCTGGGCCTGGCATGATAAAACATAAGCATGGCTTCGGCAGCAGCGGTACCTTCATCCAGCAACGAGGAATTGGCAAGTGGCAATCCCGTCAGGTCGGAAACCATGGTCTGGAAATTCAGCAGCGCCTCAAGCCTGCCCTGGGAAATTTCTGCCTGGTAAGGGGTGTATGAAGTGTACCAGCCCGGATTTTCAAAAACGTTCCGCAAAATAACCGGCGGGACAAATGTGTTGTAATAACCCAGGCCGATGTAAGATTTAAAAACCGAATTCAGATTTGCAATTTCCCGGATATGCTTCAGATAGGAATATTCATCCATTCCTTCTTCAATATCTAAATCTCTATTCAGCCGAATGCTTTCGGGAATGGTTTTTTCGATCAGTTCATCAACTGAATTAAGCCCCATTCGTTGAAGCATTGTTTCAACTTCCTGCGGGTTGGGTCCTACATGCCGAAATCGAAAATCATTGTATTTCATTTGTGGTTATATTTTTTCTCTTCAATAATCCTGAAATAATAATCTGTCTGCAATAACAGGCGGGTTAACCCGTCTGTTTATCAGTAATTCTAATGAATGACGCAAAAGTATGTTATTTCATCCTATTTTTCCCGGGAATTCACAAGTGATTTCTTACGGGTTTTACTGATTTTATCAACAATTAAAATCAAAAAAAGGAGGAAATAAAGATCCTCCTTTTAAAACAAATGTATGATGAATTGTTGTTATTGGTTTATCCGCATTTTGTAGAATGAGCGCCATACAAATATCAGCGCGATGATAAGAAATACACCGCCTATGTAAGGAGCAATATCCCTGAATCTTATCGAAAGTGCAATTTCCATGGCCAGCAACCCGAAAAGTGTTGTAAACTTAATGACCGGGTTCATGGCCACCGAGGAGGTGTCTTTGTATGGATCACCTACCGTATCACCTACGACGGAAGCAGCGTGAAGATCGGTGCCTTTTTCCTGCATATCCACTTCAATAACCTTTTTGGCATTGTCCCATGCGCCACCGGCATTGGCCATAAAGATGGCCTGGTACAATCCAAAGAAAGCAATGGATAACAGATATCCGATGAAAAGCGAAACAGGTAAAGAATGAGCAATGGTTTGCGCTTTATCCATCCCGCTTGTAAGTCCTGCCGGAGCAGCGAGAAACGCAAAGGCGAGGGCAAAAGAGAACAGGGCAATAAAAATGTTCCACATACCCTTTTGAGCATAAACCGTACAAATCTGAACAACCGCCCTGGATTTAGATAGATCCGCTTTTTTGGGTGCGTTGGGATCAAGATTGATGTTTTTCTTAATGTAATCCGTGGCACGGCCTGCACCGGTGGTTACCGCCTGAATTGAAGCAGCCGTAAACCAGTAGATGACCGCACCGCCGAGGAGAAAACCAAAGATGGTATAAGGATTCAATACATTCAAAATTGTTTCAGGTTGAATACCTAACGTGTTCTTAATTACCAGGATCAATGAGAAGATCATGGTCGTGGCACCCACAACGGCCGTACCGATCAATACCGGCTTGGCAGTCGCTTTAAAAGTATTTCCTGCGCCGTCGTTGGCCTCAAGATAATATTTTGATTTTTCAAAGTCCGGTTTAAACCCGAAATCTTTTTCAATTTCAGGTGTCACTTCTTTTTGGTTTTCCTCGATCAGCGAAAGCTCATAAATTGACTGTGCGTTGTCGGTCACCGGACCATAACTGTCAACGGCAATGGTTACGGGTCCCATTCCGAGGAAACCGAATGCCACCAGACCGAAAGCAAAGATCGAAGGATAGATCATGATGTTGTCCAGTCCGTAAGTGCTGGCATAATATCCGATGAACATCAGAACAAAGAATACCATGCCCATCCAGAAAGCACTGAAGTTTCCTGCAACCAGGCCGGAAAGAATGTTCAGCGAAGCGCCTCCTTTTTTAGATGCTTCAACAACTTCATTCACATGTTTTGATTTCGGACTGGTAAATATTTTCGTGAACTCGGGTATCAATGCGGCACCAAGCGTACCGGCGCTGATGATGATTGAAAGAACAATCCACATATCGTGCGGTAAATCCCTGATCGTAAAATAGCTCGCAAGGAAAGTCATAATGATTGAAAGCAGGGAAGTGATCCATACCAGTGAAGTGAGGGGTTTTTCAAAATCCAGGTCATCGGCATTTTTATATTTTGAATTTGCTATCCATCCATTGATCCAGTAAGAAAAAACGGAAGTCAGGATCATCAGAATACGCATGACAAATATCCATGTGAGCAGTTCTACCTGAAGGGATGTATCCGTTACTGCCAGTACAATGAATGAAATAAGGGCTACCCCTGTAACACCATAAGTTTCAAAACCATCGGCAGTCGGGCCGACGCTGTCGCCTGCATTATCACCCACACAGTCGGCAATGGTTCCCGGGTTACGCGGGTCGTCTTCTCCGATCTTAAAGATCACTTTCATAAGGTCGGAACCGATATCGGCAATCTTGGTGAAGATACCCCCTGCAATTCTGAGTGCGGAAGCACCGAGTGATTCCCCGATTGCAAATCCGATAAAGCTGGCTCCGGCATATTCACCGGGAACGAACATCAGGATGATGAGCATCATGGTCAGCTCAAGGGAGATCAGCACAACACCAATGCTCATTCCGGCAGTCAGCGGAATATTGAGCAACTTGATGGGCTTTCTTTCCAAAGAGGCAAATGCCATCCTCGAGTTGGCAAGTGTGTTCATTCTGATGCCAAACCAGGCCACACTGTATGAGCCGAGAATACCGATGATCGTCCAGCCGAGGATCATCAAAACGCCTCCCACACCGAAATGAGCATCCGACAACCAGCCGAAATATGCGACCACAGCAGTGCCGATAAAAAGGAAAAGGTAAAAAAGGAACTTACCCTGCTGGAGGAGATAAGTTTTTCCCGTTTGATAAATGACATCGGCCACATCGAGCATGGATTTGTGTGCCCGCAATTTTTTAACTTTTGTAAACTGGTGAAGACCGAATAAAAACCCCCCGATCGTAATGAGAAAACCCCAGTACAGGATTGTTTCATATTTCATACCATCAGGGATTACCAGGTCTGCCTCACTTGCGAAGGATAGCACCGGTAGCGCAAATAAAGCCAGGAGCGAAAAAACTTTTTTCATAATGACGATTTAATGATAATTTCAGATTAACAATTCTTTATTTCAAACGTTTTCGATGGAGGGCGCTAAATTAAAAAAATCATCTAAATACAAAACATGCGTTAATAATTTGTCTTAATTGTTAGTAATTAAAAAAAACAAAATAAGAAATTGCCTTTTCGCTTTTAAAAAGTTTTCTAATTTTAACCTTTATTTGCACGGTAACTGGAATGAAAAAAATCAGGCTTGAAATAGTAGGGATGTCATACAGTCAATCCCAGAGTGGTGCTTATGCACTTATACTTGGCGTTGTGGGAGGCAAACGCAGACTGCCCATTATCATTGGCGGTTTTGAAGCGCAGGCTATCGCCATCGAACTTGAAAAAATGAAACCGACACGTCCTTTGACACATGATCTTTTTAAAAATTTTGCTCTCCATTTCGGTATCAATCTAAAAGAAGTAGTAATAAATAAGTTTGAAGAAGGCATATTTTATTCCGAGCTGATCTGTGAGCACGATGGCATTGAATCAGCCATTGACAGCCGCACAAGTGACGCCGTGGCGCTTGCCATTCGTTTTAACTGCCCCATTTATGCTTATGAGTCCATCCTTGAAGAAGCCGGCATTGTTATGGATGAAGAAACAGGCGAAGCAGGCGAAGTCGCCGAAGGAAAGAAACCCATGCGTCATACCAGTTATGAGGATTACCTGATGGAAGAGCTTGAGGAAATGCTCAAGAAAGCCGTGGGCGAAGAAAACTATGAAGAAGCTTCGCGAATCCGGGATGAGATCAACAGAAGAAAGAAAGAATCCGGCTGATAAAACCCTGCTTTAAGCGTCCCGCTTAAAGCTAACTAATCTGCCAATATCTGTTATTGAAGATTTGTTCCCAATCAATGCTGAACATTTGCTTTTTCCATTGTTTCCGGGTTGTGTTTGTATTTGAACAGGAACATGAAAGCAATCGCAATCACCAGCGAATAACCCGCAAAAATAAACCAGATGTCCTGCCAGTTCCTTATTCCCTCATGTGTGAAATACTGGATGATCACCCCGCTGCCATACGCTCCGATCATGGCGCCCAGGCCATTGGTCATGATCATGAACAATCCCTGGGCACTGGCCCTGATGCGGGGTTCTGCTTCCATCTCCACAAAAAGGGAACCGGAAATGTTGAAGAAATCGAAAGCCATTCCGTAGATGATCATCGAAAGAACAAGAAGTACCAGCCCGAATCCTAAAGGGGAGCCAATTCCGAAAAGCCCGAATCGCAATACCCAGGCAAACATGCTCATAAGCATCACCTTTTTAATGCCAAATTTCTTCAGAAAGAAAGGAATGGTCAGAATGAACAAAGTCTCGGAAATCTGTGAAATGGACATCAGGATGCCGTTGTGTGTAACGGCAAAAGCATTTTTATATGCATCGTTCTTCCCGAAATCATGCAGGAAGGCCTCACCCCACATATTGGTAATTTGCAGCGCGGCACCAAGCATCATGGAAAAAATAAAAAAGATGGCCATTTTCTTGGTTTTAAACAATACCAGGGCATCCAGCCCCATGGCCTGGGCCAGCGTCCTTTTGGCCTGTGATTTTTCGATCCCGCAATTGGGAAGTGTAAGTGAGTTGGGAAGTGTAAGTGAGTATATTCCGAGAATTAGAGAGAAAACTGCTGAAAAATAGAGTTGCATATTACTCAAACTCCACGAATGGGTTAAATATTCGGGTAAACTAATATTTAGATAGGATTGCAAGTTGCTAAATCCTGCACCTAACAAGTCGATTAACCAAACGGCAATAATAAACCCCACGGTTCCCCAAACCCGGATGGGTGGGAAGTCTTTGACAATATCGTAGCCGTTTTTTTCCAGCAGGCAATAAGAGACGGTGTTGGCGAGGGCAATGGTCGGCATGTAAAGCATCAGATAAAGCAGCATCACAATGTACAGCGGATAGAACTCCGTTTCCTTTGCGGCAAGGAAAAGCAGAAAAGCCCCCGCAATGTGAATATACGCATACAGTTTATTGGCACTCAACCAGCGATCGGCAATGATACCCATTAATCCGGGCATAAAAAGGGAAGCAATCCCCAGCGTCATAAAAATAGCCCCGATCTCTTCTCCGGTAAAGCCTAATGTTGCTCCCAGATATTTTCCAAATGAAAGCAGCCATGCCCCCCAAACAAAGAACTGCAGGAAGTTCATGACCGTGATCCGAAACTTAATTCCCATGCTGTTAATTTTTAATACACTAAATAGTTTCAATTCATAAAAAAGCCGTAAATGTAAAGCAATCTTGTTTTTTAACAAACTACTTCAATAAGGTTTTCATTCAACAGCCACCTGTGTTTTAATCGCTTCCCTGCATTTTTAATATTAAAAAAGCAGGCTTGAATGTTGGTTTTCAGTAAAATATCCTGTGTGTATTTTTTAATTACGTAGCTTCCGCCTGTTCTGAATATGTTAATAACTTTGGCCGCAAATTGAACGCAAACTGACCTGACAGGTTTCCTCAAGGCCAATGGAATGGCAACCTGTCAGGTCTTGAACTAAAGGATAATTTGCGGCCGGATTATTCCAAAGGAATGCCTTCGGCACAAATTTGGATGAGCGGTTGAACCTTTCAGGTCGAAACAGGCCGGGAGCGATAGAGACCTGAAAGGTTGAAAAAGAGGAGTGCAGAATCCTAATCCCGATATCTGTTTGACGGGATAAATGACAGCGAAACAATAACCCCGCCCTAAAGGACGGGGAAACTGACAGCGGATAATGTGCAAGAGAATAGAAAGTATTTTATGCTTTACAAATTTAATAACTAACACAACAAATGTTTCCCCCTTCGGGGGAGTGGCCGAAGGCCGAGGGGGTTGAAACAAATCAGTTACCCCGTCCTTTAGGGCGGGGATAAAAGAAATAAACATGAAGCAATATCTCGATCTTTTAGAGAACGTATTGGAAAAAGGTGTAAAAAAAACCGACCGCACCGGAACGGGAACGATCAGTATTTTCGGGCCGCAACTTCGTTTTGACCTTCAGGAAGGGTTTCCG
>JAADID010000250.1:0-30840 GCA_013151505.1 Chlorobiota bacterium
GGTATGCTATATGAGCATCGGTGAGGCCGAGGACTATCGCTATTACTGGCAGCCGGACTGGAAACCGGGCAACCCCTCATGGCTCGACAAGGAAAACCCCGACTGGGAAGGAAACTACAAAGTAAAATACTGGGACAAAGGATGGCAGGGAATCATCTTCGGCAATGACGGTTCTTACCTGAAAAAAATCCTGGATGCCGGGTTTGACGGGGTTTATCTCGACATCATTGATGCTTTTGAATATTTTGAGGGGGGAAGAAAGAAATAATCGCTAAACTTTTCCAAAGTTCGGAACTTTGGAAAAGTTTTACTTTCGTATCTTTCGGGCTTGTTTAATTTCCCGTTCAATGTCATTTTTATGAAACTTGAATGGATCAACGAATTAACGTGTTGATTCATACCGAAGAATAATATTACAAAAAATAAAAAGATGAAAAAATATTTTACCCTCCTCATCCTGCTTTCATTTCTTTTGCAAGCACATGCCCAGGAACAATTATTGACCGCCGCCGAAAAAACAAATTACCAGGCAACTTCAACGTATGAAGAAGTGATGGCTTTCCTCAATGAACTGCAAAACAAGTCACCTTACGCCCGGCTTGAAACCATTGCCACTACTACCGAAGGGCGGCAGGTACCTTTGCTAATTATCGGAAATCCCCTGCCGGAAAATCCTGAAGAATTGAAAAACGACAGCCGCATCGTGGTTTATCTCCAGGCCAATATCCATGCCGGCGAAGTGGAAGGGAAGGAAGCTACCCAGATGCTCGCCAGAGATCTTTTAAAAAATCCAAAGTCAGACATTTTAAAAAACGTGGTGGTGCTGATCAACCCTGTCCTGAACCCTGACGGCAACGAAAAATTCAGCACGAAAAACCGCACCAACCAGAACGGACCGCCCAGCGTAGGTGTCCGCCACAACGGCCAGCATCTCGACCTGAACCGTGATGCCATGAAACTGGAAACCCCGGAGATAACGGGGGTTGTGGTAAATGTCCTGAACAAATGGGATCCTGCTATTTCAGTGGATTGCCATACGACTGACGGTTCTTACCATGAAGAACCTACCACTTTTGTCTGGCAACTGAACCCCAACGGCGACCGCAACCTGATCAACTATATGCGCGACAAGATGGCACCGGCTGTGCATCGTACACTTTGGGACAAATACAATGTGGAAAATGTGTTTTACGGTGAATTTGTTGACCGCCTGGATATTGACAAAGGCTGGTACATGTACGCTGCCCAGCCACGCTATCTGGTCAATTACATCGGACTGCGCAACCGGCTGGCCATTCTGAACGAGAATTACGTGTATGCAGATTTCAAAACCCGGGTGAATGCCTCTTATCATTTGCTGCTTTCCATATTGGGTTATGCAGCCAAAAATAACAGGGAAATTAAAAAAATGCTGGCCGGGGCAGACCAAAAAATGTCTGATCCGAAAACGCGGCCCCTTGTTTTCGATTCTTTTGCCATTAAATACAAGGTACAGCCGACACCAGAAAAGATCACCATCAAAGCGTATGAAACCGACACCATTCCCGGCATGAAAGGCCACCGGCGATTTAAAAACAGTAACCGGCAGCGTACGATCACCGTGGATTATCTCGCCGATTATTACCCTGCGGAAAGCACGCCGGTGCCTTATGCTTATCTTTTGACTGTTCCCGACCGGAAGATTTTACGAGTGATGAGGGAACACGGTATCAGGATGGAACAATTAGATAAAGACACCACACTGACAGTGGAAAGTTTTAAAATCGAAGAACTGAAATGTGCAGGGCGACTTTTCCAGGGCCATTACATGAACAAGGTCAAAGGTCATTTTGAAACCGTTGAAAAGAAATTTCCTTCCGGCACGTATTTGATCAAAACCGCACAACCCCTCGGCCACCTCGTATCTTACCTGCTGGAACCCCAGTCGGATGACGGCTTGCTGAAATGGAACTTTTTCGACCGGTATCTTGTTCCCGAATGGGGAAGCGGGGTTTACCCGTATCCTGTGTATAAACTTATGGGGGAAACCGATTTGAACTGATGAAGAGGAAACAGATTGGAACCAAAAATTTGGGAATAAACTGATAAAATAAAACAACTTGCAACAGGCGTTTTCCCCTGATTACGAAGTTTATCAGGAATGGTTTCGCCTGATTAATTCATAAACTACATTCCCTGATTAAATTATTGCTAATTTTGTTCTAAAGTAGTCGTTCATAAAACCAAACTAATGAAAATAATTTTTACGATTGTAATAATTACGGTAGTCCTCTCAATTAAGGCGTTTCCTCAAAAGCCATCAGAAATGCCTGATTATTCACCCTTAGTTCCAAGACTTTTAAGCCTGAACTATAAAGTTAATAGTAATTCGGTGAAAAATAAAAGAATCTCTGCGGATAAACTGAATATGAGTTCCCAAGAAGAGTTTATCAACATTTATGTAACCTATGAGTTAGATATGGATAAAATAAAAAATGATATAAATAACACTTATTTAAAGATAAACCATCTTCCTGACCAATTAATGAATTTGGATATTATTTACAGTTACCGCTATCTAATTCCATTTACATCAGTTGAGAACTTAAATAAGTTATTGCCTTCAATTGATATGGGTAAAGACTTTCAATTGGAAAAAATAGTCGCTTCAAACCTATATGTTGAAAAAGGCAAATTGAAAAGAAAAAAAATCAGCAAGAAACAAATTAAATCAGATACGGTATCACATAAATTGCGAATCAGTATTGAAGAGGGTCCGTTTAAAAATAATTCAGTGGTCGAAATCATTATCAAGATTACGTCGCAATATTTCAATTCCATTAATCCGACTTTTAATACATCAGGTAACTTTGAAAGACATCTTACTCTCAGTATGCCATCAATTTTTGATTATACATATCCCACTGATCATTCAGTGTATAAATTGGAAGCCAGGGATAACGCCCCGCTTCAGTTATTGCAACTTCATCGTGAAAGCAGGGATTGGAACGGTGTTGTTGGAATATATGTGACTAACTGCACAACATATTCCTGGAAGGTATTATCTGATGGAGGCCCTTTACCTAATATCACTTTTAAACTTAAGGGTTTGAGATTACCTTTAAACATTGATATTGGTGTACCCCGTACTAAACTTTATAAAATTGATGAATAACAAAAGTAAGGCTGATAAAAAATAAAGGGCTTAACAATAAACGGTTAGCTCAGCTAATCCTGTAAGACAATTCGAATTGTAAATGGATAAAACAACTTTAATTACCGGCGCAACAGGGCTTGTGGGATACAGCATTGTCATGTCGCTTTTGAGAAGAGGCAAAACCGTCAGGGTGCTGGCCCGTTCAACCGATAAAGCCAAAAATCTTTTACCTCCCGAAGTGGAGATTTCCCGGGGAGACATCCTGGATAAAAGTTCGCTGGCAAAAGCCATTAAAGGATGCGGTACTGTGTACCATGCCGCCGGTTTACCTGAACAATGGTTTCGCAATCCTGACATATTTCAGCAGGTTAACGTGACAGGCACACAAAATATCATTGACGTTTGTTTTCAGCAAAAAGTAGAACAACTCATTTACACCAGCACTATTGATGTTTTTGAAGGCAAAGCCGGGGAAAGGTTTGATGAAACCATGATTGACCCAAACCCCAAAGGCACGCATTATGAAAGATCAAAACAGGATGCTTTCCGGCTGGTCCTGAAAGCCATTGAAAAAGGACTGCCTGCCGTAAATATCCATCCCGCGGGCCTTTACGGTCCCGGCCCCGCTGCTTCTCCGGGTTTTAACCAGTTCATTATTGACCTGAAAAAAGGCAAAGTACCCATGCTGTTGCCGGGTGGGCTGCCGCTTGTTCTTTCCACCGACATTGGCGAGGGACATGTATTGGCCGCCGAAAAAGGGAAAATTGGCGAAAGTTATATTTTGAGTGAAGGATACTACGAATTACCGGTTCTGGCTGAGATCATCCTTAAGACATTAAATATCAACAAAAAACCGCCGAAGGTCATGCCGCTACCTGTAGTTAAAACCGTTTCGGTGCTGGGAGAGTGGCTGGCCGGCATAACAGGAAAACCGCCACTGATCCCAAAGGGACAGCTTCATTTCCTGCTCTGGAAGGCAATCCCCGACAGCACAAAAGCACAACGGGAACTGGGCTGGAAACCTGTCCCCATAGAAACGGGGATCAAAAAAACCGTTGAATATCTTTTCAAATAATTTGTTACATTTATCCTCATCAATTTTTCCGGCTCCAATGATTGAACAATAGAACCATTAAGCAATAACCCATTAAACCCTAAAGAATCAAACCCATGAACACAACATTAATTAAGAACTGGTGGATGCCCTTAATCAAAGGCATCGTTTTGATCATTCTTTCCATCCTGGTATTCAGATATCCGGGAGGGGCCTTACTCGGGCTGGCATTATACATTGGCTTTGCCTTTTTATTTGCAGGCATTATCCTTGTTATTTTGGCATTCAGTTACCGTAATCAATTCAAAGGTTGGGGCTGGCGCCTTGCCGAAGGACTGGTGGATATATTTTTCGGCTTTATCCTGATCTACAATCCCGGCCTGACAGCACTTGTTATTTCGTTTATGATCGGGTTCTGGTTCCTGTTTTACGGGATCACTTCACTCACAGATTCATTTGGATTAAAAGATGAAGGTGTTCCAAATTGGTGGGTCGGTTTGCTCTGGGGAATCCTCGCTATTATTTTCGGATTCTGGATCATGTTCAGGCCTTTTGCCGGCGCAATCACCATTGTGACACTGCTTGGCATATTCTTTATGGTTGCCGGTGTGTTTAATGTCGCATTTTCATTTGTCCTTAAAGGAATGAAAAAAGAAGTGGAAAGATGACCCGTTTTTTCAGCGTCTGAACAATTTGTAAAAAACATGATGAACAGGACACTTTGGCCGGACGTTTCAACAAACCGGAAAAGTGATAATATTGCCGTTTCTTTTTATCAAAGTTGATGTAAGAGGCTCCCGGTCTGTTTAAAGTAAGGGTGATACTATGAAAAGAATATTTTTACTGACATTGCTCATCAATACGCTGATTATTGCTACCGGTTATTCCCAGTCCACACAAAGCAACATCACAAACGGTGAACTGAAAGGACGTGTTCTCGATATTGATAAGAAAATTCCGCTTCCTTATGCCAATATTTATGTTTTACACAAGCACAAAGGAACCATCAGCAACGAAAAAGGAGATTTCTCGATAGATATTTCCGGGCTTGAAAAAAGCGATACCCTGCGATTCCAGTACATTGGTTACAAAACAAGAAACCTGCTCATCGGACAGTTGGACACCCTGCCGGTGGTTTACCTGAAAGAAGAGATCATCAACCTGAATGAAGCCGTGGTTTTCGGTACGGCTCCCGACCCGGAAGAGATTGTAAAGAACGTGATCAGATATAAAGATTCAAACTACAGAAGAACAACCTGCATTGCGGAAACATTTATCCGCGAGCGATATACAAATGATATTGACGAAATCAATTTTGATTACAAGAAGAGCTCTTTCGACGACCTTAACCGGGAAACCGTTGCCATGGCCGAAGAAAAAATCCCGAAACATACGACTTCCTACACTGATTTTCTCGGCAACATATACCTGCCGGGGAATAAAGACGATACGATTAAAATTGACCCCATCCGTACGGTAGCACTCAAAGAAAAAAACGTTGCCGAGATGAAACAATTAGAAGAGATTTTCAGAAATGCGCTTGCCGAAACCGGCGAGAATGAATACTGGAAAATCAAAAGCGGCATCTTCGGCCAGAAAATTGATTTGTCCGATGAGGATACCATACCAGAAAAAGACACCTTAAACGATAATGAACAAAAACTGAAATATTTCAGCAAAAGGACGGGGTACAACCTGAAATACAGTTGGCTGGAAAACAAAAACGACTGGGAATTCCTTTACAATACTGGGCGGTATAAATACATACTGACAGGCGGCGCCCGCGTAAACGGTGAGGATGTTTACATCATTGATTTCGAACCCGACGGGCGGGGGAGATATACCGGACGTCTTTATATCTCGGTAAACACCTTCGCTTTAATCAGAGCCGATTACGAATATGCTATGGGGAAAACCGGTACGAACATTCACCTCCTCGGTGTGGGTTACACCGAAAACGAATACAACGGGTCAATCTATTTCGAGAAAAAAAATGACAATTATGTGCTGAAATATTTTTCCAGAAAAGTGGGGAGCATTGCCAGCTTTGACCGGAACCTGGCACTGCTGAAAAAAAGAAAAAGATTTCTGTTCGATAAAAAATTAAAAGAGATAAAAGTAGGCGTAAAAATTACAGTAACATCCGAATCACTGGTTGAAGTACTGGTTCTTGATGAAAAGAACATTACCCGGGAGCAGTTTGCCGGCTTCAAACAAAAAGAATACATGGAGATCATCTACGTTGACCAGTTTAATGACAAGCTCTGGAAAGGTTATCCCATCATCGAACCGACGAAGCGGATGCGGGAGTATAAAAAGCAGGTGGAAACCGAGTAGAATTTACAGCGCTTGTTTATCCACAAAACTAACCGACGGGTTAACCCGTCGGTTAATTGCGCTCTCCGTTGTTGGTATCCTTACCAACAACGATTATGTGATGGAGAAATGTTACGCTTGGTAAGGACACCAAAAGCAGGTGAAAATGAATCTTATAATGCCTGCCCTGTCAACCGGATTTATCAAGTTGGGCAAAGACAATCCGTTACAGGTCAACAATGGCAAACTGTTGTGCTTTAGTGCGTTATTTATTTTCTATATTTTTCTTTATCTGTTTCAATATCTTTTCAATTGTTCCGTCCTGGAACCTTGAAGCCAGACCTTCGCCATAACTGAAATGGTCTGCCCTTATAAATGCCGTTAAAAATTTTAATAAAGTTATTGTATCCAGGTTATTGTATTCCCCCTTTTCAAATATTGCTTTTCCTTCATCCCAACGAGACCAGTTAAATGGAATTATCAAATTCAACTCTTCCATTATATCGACAAAATCATAGACTATCTGGTTTGCAAATTCTTGGGTTACAGTAAAACTACCAGGGTCATTCTTATCTTCAATTAATTCTCCGCCGGTTGAAAACTCTTTTGTTGATTCAATAATGGGAATGAGAGCAAATAATTTGTTCCATTCATCATTTGACAACTTTTCTATATGAGCAGCTATATCTTCAACTTTCATAATTTTTGATTTTTTATTCGTCAATTTATTCTTCCCGGCAGAATATCATTTTAACTTCTTGTTTTGGTATTTTTTATTGCTTTATGTATTTCTTTCTTGTTCAGCACCTGCAACTGGTACTTTGCAATTTCATGCAATTGATCAAACCGTTCGGGCTTTCCAATTCCCTGCCCAATCAGAACAGAGTTCATACTTTCAATGTTGGAGAGTACGGTCAATTCATTAATACTTGCCATGTCTCTTATATTCATTCCTTTCCCGGCTAATTCAGGATTTGCCTCGCGCCAGTCTTTTGCCGTACATCCGAAAAGCGCCACGTTTAGCAAATCGGCCTCTTCGGCATAAATGAGCCATTGCTTATCTTTTCGGTAATTCTTTTTCGGAATAATATGTTTTTGAACAGCATTGGTTTGTAAATGATAATTTGTTTTGCTCAACAAACGTTTTACGTTCCATTCAATACTTAAACGGTTGTTCTCATCCTCTTTTAAACGTTGAAACTCTTTAATCAAATAGAGCTTGAACTCCACCGAAATCCAGGAGGCAAACTCGAATGCAATATCTTTGTGTGCAAATGTTCCGCCATATCTTCCCGATTTTGACACTATTCCAACGGCATTTGTTTTCTCAATCCATTTTTGTGGTGATAAAACAAAATGATTATAACCTGCTTCATTTTTAAACTGGTCGAATTCGACCAGTTTAAAATCCGGATTATATAATTTTTCCCAAAAACCAAGCAGTTCTATCGTATTTTTTGAACGCAGCCAGTTTTTAACTATATCAGCCGGAGCATCAGGGTTTTTATACCTGGCTATATCAGTTAAACTAATGTAATCATTTTGATTTTCACCTGTAATGGTTACTATCGTCCCTTTTACCTCAATTGTTTTATTCTTTTTGTTTTTCATCAGAATAAATTTAATTGTTTGTTGTCAGTATCATTTTTTTTACTTCTGTCGGTCTATATCAGCATGTTTTCGATGCCGGCGCCGCCGTAAGATCTTTCAGTATCTTCAATCAATACTCCCGGCATGGGGCTTCACCACCTTGCCTTTCCCCGACCAGCATAATTCAAGTTTATTGTATTTGAGGTTCTTTTATTATGGTTTATGTCAAAATTACTTAAATTTCAAATTGAAATTCATCCAGCATTATTTTGATTATTCATTGCAACCGGAAAAACGCGGAAGTGTCTCCACAGCAAGCTTGTTTGAAAATGCTTGATATTTGTAATTTGTATGATATTTGTAATTTGTAACTTGTGTTTTCTTTTTAAAAAGAACCACCATGAAAATAGACCTTACAGGAAAAACTATTCTGGTCACCGGTGCCAGCCGGGGCATCGGCCGGGGCATTGCCGAAGCGCTCGGGAAATCAGGCGCTACGGTGGCAGTGCATTATCGTCAAAATAAAACATTGGCCGAAAAGCTGGCCGAAGAAATCGGAAACAGCTCAAAGGCATTTCAGGCTGACCTGGAAGACCCGGAATCATGCAAACGTCTTTTCAATGATGTCATTTGCACATTCAACCATCTGGATGTATTGGTCAACAATGCAGGAATTTTCCTGAATTCTCCAATTGAGGATGAAACCTGGCTGGATGATTGGGACAAAACCCTGAATGTTAATTTACGTGCAGCAGCTATATTGAGCCGGTCGGCAATCCTCCACTTCAGGAAAAGAGGAGAAGGACGGATCATCAACATCTCCTCAAGAGCAGCATTCCGCGGCGACAACCCCGAACACCTGGCTTATGCCGCTTCCAAAGCCGGCATGGTCGCCCTGACCAAATCCATTGCCCGGGGTTACGGCAAAGACGGCATCGCCGCTTTCCTGATCGCTCCCGGCTGGGTAAAAACCGACATGAACCGTGAGACCATCGAACGTTACGGCGAAGAAGCCATTACCAAAGACCTGGCACTGAACAAGCTGACAAAACCCAAAGACCTGGCACCCATGATTGTCCTGCTGGCCAGCGGAATGGCCGACCACGCCACAGGCACCACCATTGACATCAATGCGGGGAGTTATGTTCATTAACCCCATCAAAATATTTTGCAGATGCTCCTAAATATTCCGGTATATTTGCTTTGTTTCACAATTTTTCAAAAACCAACATGATGAAATACATTTTTACCTTTTGCTTTGTCGTTTTTTCATTCGCCCTTTTATCGCAATCAACGGGCGACACTATCGTCGTAAAGACCTTCAATTACAGCCAGACGCACGGGAGCGGCATCCGGGATACCATGATTGATTTTCCCGACAATCCCGGAATCACGTATGAAAAAGTCATTATGCTTTACAACATGCGGTGCAAAAAGGGTTTGGTATCAACAACAACCGATCGTAACAAAGGTTGCGGCGAGTGGGATTATTCGTGTAATACTTACATTACCGATTCATCCAAAGTGGACTCGGTATTGAGCTTTACAAACTCTCATTACATTTCAGCTTTTTCAGGCACTCAATTTCCTTACGTGGAAACGCCTCTTTACGATTATTACCAGTACAGGGAAAAGAATGTTCAGGTCAACAATACAAATTCCGAAACCCTGGGCACGGTCGGGTCAGGCAACCTGTCGCTTTCACATGTTCTGCCTACTGGCAATCATTCCGGTAAATCACAATACCTGTACACCCAAACAGAACTGGCAGCAGCAGGTGTAACTGCAGGCGACATTGACGCCGTCCTGCTGAACGTTGTCAGCAATAATACTGCTGATGCCGGGTATCTGCGTGTAAAAATGAAGAATACCGACAAAACATCTCTGAGCAACACCGACATTGACGCGGACGGCTTCACGGAAGTTTATTTTGATGACTATACCTTTTCGCCGGGATCAAACAGGTTGCAGTTTTACACTCCTTTTTCGTGGGACGGCACATCGAATATCCTCATCGAGTTTTCTTTTACAAACAACACAGTGAGCAATGCACTGGATGTGGAAGGGAAAAGCACAGGGACAACATCAGGCCTGTACACAACCAACAATTACTGCCTCGATAACGTGAATGGAAAAATAGACATCCCCGCAGGCCCGATGGGAGACATCTCTGATGAGATCACCATTTCATTCTGGAGCTATGGCAATAAAAAATACCAGCCCATAAAAAACAGCATTTTCTGGGCCCGCGACAGTCTGAACAAGCGTCAGGCCAACCTGCACCTTCCCTGGAGCGATTCCAAAATTTACTGGGATTGCGGTTATGAAGGCGGCGGCTATGACCGCATCAGCAAAACGGCCACACCGCAGGAATACAAAGGCAGTTGGAGCCACTGGGCGGTGACTAAAAACGCCAACACCGGTGAGATGAAGATTTACCACAATGGCACATTGTGGCATTCGGGCTCCGGTAAAACAAAACTGATTGACATCACCAATTTTATCTTCGGCACCAGCGGAAATTACAACCGCACCTGGTTTGGAAAAATTGATGAGTTCAGGGTCTGGAAAAAAGAGCTGGATGGCCAAACCATCCAGGACTGGATGTACAGACCGGTGGATGCTACCCATCCATATTACTCCGATTTGGTGGCATATTATCCTTTCGACGAAGGCAGCGGCGACACGGTGAATGATGCATCTGCCAATGCCGAAACCGCTGTCATTGACGGATATATGTACTGGCTGTTTGACCGCGGCAACAACCTGAACCGGGGATTTGCCGAAACAACGGAACGTCCGAACGTCACTTTTGCGCAGGGTGATTATGACCTTACTGTCACCGATCAGATTGTCACCGATTCTGTCCGGCTGACACCAAACATTGTCAGGGAATACGAGATCATTCCCCGTTACGGTACCATGCTCGACGACAGCATCAATGAAGTCTCGGTCAATGAGTATTGGGAAACACAATATGAGCACACTTACGGCCCCGACGGCACCGTAATTGATTCAACCCTGATCCCGGCCACCGACACAATACAGATCACCGAACTGGAATATTTCAAAAGATATCCCATGAAATTTGAGATCATGTCGTTTGTCACCCCTTACGGCATTTACCTCGATCTGGGAATGGATGGAAAAACATGGGCTTTCGATGTTACCGACTATACCCCCGTCTTAAAAGGAAGAAAACGGATGACGGTGGAAAGAGGCGGTCAATGGCAGGAGGATATGGATATCCGGTTTTTGTTCATCGTTGGCACGCCACCCCGTGATGTACTTGATGTTCAGCAGATTTGGCGGCCCGATTACAGAAGCTATACAGCGATAATGGCCGATCGTGCTTTTGAGCCGCGTGACGTTCAGTTAAACGCCGGCGGCAAATATTTCAAGATCAGGTCGGTGATCACGGGCCACGGGCAGCAGGGCGAATTTATCCCGAGATGGCATTACCTCAATATTGACGGCCAGCAGCGCTTCTTATGGAAGATATGGACCGAGTGTGCAACCAATCCCATCTATCCGCAGGGCGGCACATGGATCTATGACCGCGCGGGATGGTGCCCGGGAAAATATTCCGATCTGAAGGAAAGCGATATCACCGAATTCGTTACACCGGGCGAAACCGTGAATATTGATTACGGACTGCAAACTGCCACCGGAACGTCAAATTATATTGTCAATAACCAACTCGTCACTTATGGCGAGGCCAACTTCAACCTGGATGCCGCCGTTGCAGAAATACTGAAACCCGATGCGGCCGATGCCAGAAACATAAGGTTCAACCCGGCTTGTTCCTATCCGGAGATTGTTATACAAAATACCGGAAAAAATACACTCACAACGCTTGACATTGATTATTATGAAGAAGGCGGACCGGTTGAAACCTTTTCATGGAGCGGGTCGCTGGAGTTTCTGGAAAAGGATACTGTGGTCCTGCCGGTGGACGAATTGTCATTCTGGCTATCCACCTCCAATATATTTGTAGCCACCGTGAAAAATCCGAACGGCCAGCAGGATGAAAACCAGTATAACAACACCTGGAAAACGCCTTTTGACGGCGTGGATGTTTTTGATGAGAATGAAACCATCGTTATAGAATGTAAGACAAACAATTACGGTTGGCAGACCACTTATGCCTTATATGATGAAAGCGGTTATATGCTCCGGCTTTGGTCCAGTCTGGATGACAATACGGTTTATTCGGACGCTTATAATCTGCCTGCGGGTTGCTACTACCTGCGTATTGATGATTCGGGACAGGACGGCCTTCAATGGTGGGCCAACCCGGCGCAGGGTTCAGGTTATATGGCCGTTAAAGACGTAGACGGAAACTTTCTACACCTCTTCGAGCCGGATTTCGGGGCATTCGAGATTTATGAATTCGGTATCGGGGCCATTACATCGGTAAAAGAAATAAATCATTCTGTATTTGTATCCGTTTATCCCAACCCGGCAACAGATCATTTGAATGTTATGGTGAAAGGAGCAGGTAGTGATAAGGTTACCTTGCGCCTGTCGAATACCCTGAGTTCAGTTATTTTGGATAAAACCTACACGACCGGCAGTGAAGACTTCAGGACAACACTGAATATAAGCAATCTGCCTTCCGGAATCTATTTTTTACAAATTGAAAGCGGTTCTTTCACAACGGTTAAAAAGATCGTGAAAAGGTAAGGTTTACCAGTTGAATCTTCCGTACCGGCGACTATATTCGCCAATAAAAAGCTGTTTTAGTTCTTTATCTGATATCGGCGACTAAAGTCGCCGGTACTATAGCAATCACTTTTCATTCAGTTATAAGAATCATACTATCGGAATAAAACAAATCCTTCTGTTTTATTTCCGGGTTAATAAATGATTGGTGCAATTTTTTACATTTGTGATACCAAATTAATAAAATCCTGTACTTCTGTGATGAAAAAGCTCACTAAAGGCAAGCAATATTTAACCTTCTTTATTGCTCTCCTGATGATCAATATTCTGTCTTTTACACCCGCTGTTATCCATGCGGCGGACGACTTTGCCGAACTTGAAAAGAAAGTCATGGAAATGGGCGACGACACGGCCAAAGTGAACCTGCTATTGAAACTGGGAGAACACTTTTGCAGTTTTGATAACGACAAAGCGCTGATGTACCTGCAGGAGGCCTATACCATTTCATTGGCAAAGGACTACACCGAAGGTATCGGCAAAAGCCTGATGTGGCAGGGACGGGTTTACTATTACAAATCCAACTTCAGTTTGGCAGGCAAATATCTCGGCAAAGCAAAAAAACCCCTGGAAAAAACCGGTGATGCTGAAGCGCTCTCTTTCTGGTACATGGCCAAGGCTTTTAATTTACGTACAACAGGCGATTATGTGCATGCTATCGAAATGTTTACTAAGTCTATTGAATTATCCAAACAAACAGGCAATAAAAAAAGAATGTCCACCTGCTACCTGGAGATCGGGGTAACTTTACTGGACAGAGGCGATGTTGATAAGGCGATGGAGTACTTCCATGAAGCCCTGGCTATATCAAAAGAAACGGATAACAAAGTCGGGATTGCAAATGCACTAACCTCTATTGCCTCTGCCTATAAATCAAAGGGCTCGCTGGACACATCATTAGCTTATTACAGGCAGGCGTTGAAAATACGTTCGGAGTTAAAGATGGATCGTCATATTGCTTCCTCCGAGATAGCTATCGGAGAAACACTTATTGAAATGGGGAGATATGCCGAAGCCGAACAATCGTTAAAACATGCGCTCTCCATCTTTAAGAAGCTCGATGAGAAAACAGGCATTGTTCTTACAAACATGACCTTGGCGGATGCCATGAACAGACAGGGGAAACCCGAAGGTGTCGAACTTGCCGGAAGAACATTGCAAATGGCTAAAGAGATTGACAACCCCAACCTGTTAAGCTATGTTTACAGCAAATTGTCAACTATTTATGCTTTTAATCATGATTACCAAAAAGCATTCGTCTATCAAAATAAATATGAGTTAATTAAAGACAGTTTGTTTACCTCCGAAAAGGAGCGCATGCTGGCAGAGGTGGAAGCCAAATTTCAGTCGGAGAAAAAAGACAGGGATATTGCACTGCTGAAAGAAAAAACCATCGTGGAAAGGAACAGGAACATCATGCTCATTGTTTTACTGGTTGTGTTTCTTTTCGTGATCTTCCTGCTGATCGTGATGTTCCGGTACAAGTCAACCGCTTTCAAACGGCAGCAACAACTGCTGGAGCAGGAAAAGATCATCCATAGCCAGGAAAACGAGATCGCCAAAAAAGAGAAACAACTGCTTCAGGAGCAACTGGAATCCAAAAACCGGGAGTTGGCTTCAAAAGCGCTGGAAATGATCCGGATGAATGAAACCATATCCGAAATCATTGAGAAGCTGGAGGGGTTTAACAGTTCTGCCAACACAAACCCCGAAATGGTAAAAAGTATCAAAGAGATCATCCATGACCTGGAAACCCACACCAAGCAAAATATCTGGAACGAATTCGATAAAATTTTTAAGAATATCCACTCGGAATTTTACGCCAGACTATTCGAAATCTGCCCGGACCTGACTTCTACCGAGATCAAAACGGCTGCCCTTTTGAAACTGAACCTCACCACAAAAGAAATTGCAGCCATTGCCTTCAGGTCGGAAGGCGGCATCAAAACCACACGTTACCGCCTGCGCAAAAAGCTGGGGCTATCGGGAGATGATAAACTTGTGCCTTTTTTAATGCAGATATGACCCTTTCTTAAAATTTTCCCTTCAGAATACATTTCTTGAAAAACCCATTGATGACATTTCCCCGTTTGCCCGATGTTAGTGCAGATAATAAACATTACTGATGGTTGATTCATTTTTAAGGTGGATTTGCAAAGTTGGTAACAGTCAAATTATCGGATAAACGCAATTCTTAAAACTGAATTATCATGAAACGAATTAAACATTTCATTATCCTGTTGATGGCAGAGGCCGGCTAAAAACCACATTTGTGGTAGGGGAAAAACCTCGCCTGTTATAATGCCGAGAAAGAGCAGACAGGCGATATACGGAGCCGGTATAATTCGATCAGGGGATGTGCACAGGTAATCATCATTCCGGAAGACTAAATTTTCCGAAAAAGAAAAGGAAACTATAAATGTTAAAGTTTTGTTAAAAAAACAGCATCGAATTAATGTAAACTCCAATAAATCAATATAAAACGAAATGAGAGGAAAGATATGTTTCTTAAAAATTGAACGGAAATCCTGTATCTTACAGCCATATTTTCTTAATCCATGGCCAAAGCTACTACTTCTCTTTATCAAAATACGTTTACCTCCCCGTTGGTTGAGGCACTTAAAGTTAACGAAGAATGGGCTTTACGAACGCTTTACAAAGACAACTATGGAAAAGTTGAATCATTGATCTTAAGAAACAGCGGGACAATAGAAGAGGCCAAAGACATTTTTCAGGAAGCTTTCATTTCGGCATGGAGAAACATAAAGGACAATAAATTTTTACCGGAAAACAACGGCGCTGTAAACGGTTATTTATACACCATAGCAAAAAATAAATGGATGGATTACCTGCGGTCACCGGAATATAAAAAGAAGGTTTCATACAATAGCTCAAATATTGCCGAACCTGTTCATTTACCTGCTGATGCAAAAGATGATTCTGATGAATTTAACAAAAAGCTTTCGGTGGCAATGGAAGCATTTGAAAAACTGGGTGAAGCCTGTAAAAACCTGCTGATCAAGTTTTATTTCGAGAAAAAATCAATGAAGGAAATTGCCGAAGAGCTGCAAATGGATGCTGCATCTGCCAGGAACAAAAAGTACCGTTGCATGCAGGTTTTACGTGAGCTTGCGTTTGAAAAAAATATTAAATAATGTATTCGTAATTAATCTGATAAACATGACCATTCCCGGTACGGGAAATCAAATGAAAAAACCGGATGAAAAAGCACAATCAGTCACAGAATGAGTTTGAGCGTATCGAACGGTACCTCACGGGAAGGATGGACAACAAAGAGAAACTGGATTTTGAAGCTTCCCTGAAAACCGATCCTCTTTTAAGCAAACAAACGGAGGAAGTACGGGCTTTGCTTCATGCCATCGAAGAAAAAAAACTCCGCGAAAAATTGGATGATTTCCATGAAGAACTCACTGCCGGGGAACGCCGGGTAATGTCTGTCCGGCCTTTTCAGAAATATATTATTGCCGCATCTGTTGCTTTGCTGATCGGGTTGGGTATCTGGCTGCTGTCTGTCCGGAAAACTCCGGATGAAAAACTTTTTTCCCAATATTTTAAACCTGATCCGGGCCTGATCACCCCCATGAGCACAACATCCGATTACGAATTCTACCGCGGCATGGTTGATTACAAACAGGGAAAATACAAACCGGCGATAAATCGCTGGAATCGCCTTATCGAAAAGAAACCCGATAATGACACCCTGAACTTTTACCTCGGAGTTTCTTATTTAGCCGGGGGCAACAGTAAAAAGGCCACTGATTTTCTTTCAAAAGCGGTAAAATACCCGAACAGCATATTGATCAATGAGGCATGGTATTATCTGGGCCTGGCCTATTTAAAAGAAGGCAATTCACGAGAGGCTATCCGTTCGTTCAGAAAAAGTGACCTTGAAGAAAGTAAGTTAATCTTAAAGGAAATGGAGGAATAAAGTCCTTTTTGTATCAAGGCGCTTTGGTTTCCGGATATTAATTTTTACAAAACAATGTGTTTTAAAAAACAAATAGCGTTATTATTCTGTCTTATTTTCGTGCAGACGGGGTTTGGACAACATGCTGAACCCATCGGAACCACCTTGGTTGACAGCTATTTGAGTAAAAATGAATTTTCTAAAGCCGATTCTGTACTTCAACAGCACCTTATTGAGTTACAATCGGGGCACCAGGTGGACTCGTTGATTGATTATACCTACTACATTGGAAAGGTCAACCTGGAATTAAGCAACGCCGGCCAGGCGACAAAAGCCATCGAACGATTTGCCGACAGTATCAAAACGGTTACCTCTTCACCCCGCTCGTTGCGGCAGTTGTACCTGGAATTGGGTGATTTTTACGATCTTACGGGCAACCCGCAAAAAGCGTATGAATGCAACCTTGCAGCCCTGGGTTACACTTTTAAAATGAAAAACGCATCCGGCCGGGACTATGGTCTTGTCCATAGCAACCTGGGCACACTTGCCAAACGGACAGGCAACCTGTCGCTTTCGATGCAGCACCATAAAAAAGCCTTGCAATACCTCGGGTCCGACCCTGCTTCAGGCAAGGAAAGTTTGTTCATCACTTACAATTCCCTGGGCGGGATGATGTGGTTTGCCTCGAAAATCGACAGCGCATTGTACTACTACGGTCTGGCCGGGAATACACTGAAAGAACTCCCTCCGACGCCAGTCAACAAGTACTACCGTGCCGCCATGCTGCACAACAACATTGCGGGTATTTACGGAAGTCAGGGAAATATGAAAAAGGCCCTCGAAACCATGAAAAGTACGATAAATGACTGGAACGCTTTTTTTAATTCGGACGCCAGCGATCAAAAAAAAGAATCGGGCAGGAGTGCTTATTACCAGGCCATTGAAAATTATGCGGGACTTTTTAAAGACCTCGGCGATTATCAGAAAGCCAGGGACTTGTTGGCTTATGCTTATGAAGAAAAAAAGAAATTTTATGAGCCCGACAGTCCGGAACTGTTCAAGTCAAAGATACTGACAGGGCAGATATACCTGGCAATGAAAGAGTACAAAAAGGCAGAGGAATACCTGGATGCAGGCATTGCTCACATTGAAAGAATTCCCGGCAGCTTTTATTTTTGGAATGCCGATGCCCATTATTACAAAGCCACCCTGAACGAAGCAACGGGTAACACCGAAACCGCTTCAAGATATTACGCCAAAGCCCAGAGCCTGTACGAAAAAGCTTTGCAAGGCGCTTACGACGAAATCTACCTCGAGTTTATCATCAGGGCATCTTATTTCTACGCGAAAAACGATGAACAGGAAAAGGCCCTGAAAATGGCTTATGAAACTTACAATTACATCATAAAAAACCAGGGCGAAAGAACGCTGTTCGAGTTTCAGCAGGTGCTGAACCTGGGAGAAATCTATTATGTGCTGGGCGATTATTCCTCGGCGCTGGAGAAAAGCAACGAGGCAATAGACCTCCTGAAAGACCGCATGTACTCCGGTGATCCGGCTTTGGATTCAACATTTATCGCATTTGAGAAACCACAGGCCGTTTTGCTGAAAGTGAAGTCGGAGTATCAACTGAATGACAATAACGACACGGTTTTCCTTAAAAAGGCGCTGGACGAACTGCGCAATACCATTTCTATCCTGGAGCAGAAAAAAGTCTATGCCGGGGAAGGGCTTTCCATCCTGATAGCCGACAACAACGAAATTTTTGAATTTACCAAGATCCTTGCGATGGACTTGTTCTCCCTCACCGGCGATGAAAAATACCTGAATGTTGTTTTCGGCACACACGAGTCAGGGTTGTACAACCGCATCCGGTCAAGGTTGAGCAGGCAACTATCCGTCTCGTACAAAGACATGCCTGACACGGTTTTAGAAAAGGAAAAAGAATTGAAAACGATATTGCAGGACGTTTTGAAAGAGCGCAATACGCTGAAAGATTTTTTTGAAGCCAGTGCCCGCTGGGATGATTTCCTGATTGATTTGAAAAACAATTACCCCGAATATTACAAATTGCAATACGCTTCAATCACCGAACCGGACAAAAACATCTGGCCTGATGTACCGGAAAATACGACCGTCGTCAGGTATGTTTTTATAGGCGACAGTTTATATGTTTTGGTCATTGGCAGGGAGTTCAGGCGTATTCTCAAATTAAACCGGAATGAGTTGGGTGCCCGTGTGGCAAAAGTATCTTCCGGCTTGCTTCCGTTCAAAGAAGTGTCCATTGACCTCAACAGGCTTTATGTTACTTTGTGGGAGCCTTTTGAAAGCCTGATCCAGACAAAGAATGTCGTCATTATCCCCGACAGGGAATTGTTCAATTTAAGTTTTGAAATTTTAACCCCCTATCCCATAAAATCCTATGCCGAACTGGCCGGTAACAGTTTGCTGGCCCGGCATGCCATCTCCTATAATTACAGCCTGCTACTTCTTCACCGGCAAAAGGAATCACCGGTATTTAATGAGAACTTCGTCGCCTTCGTGCCGGAGTTCAACGATAAAATGAAGGAAGATTACAGGATTTCGGTTACCGATTCGCTTTCACCGGACAAAACCTACCTGACTTTGTTGCCACAACCTTTCAGCTTAAAGCTTGCCAAAACATCTGAACAACTGTTTGACGGCAAATCGTTTCTGAATGGGCAATCCACCAAGCAAATTTTTATGAACAGCGCCAGAGAGCATAAAATCATCCACATCGGCACCCATGCCGAATCCAACAACTTAAGCCCCGAATTGTCCCGGCTTGTTTTTGCAAAACCCATCACAGGATCGCGGGCCGGTGAAGACAATTACCTGTACGCTTATGAAATTTACAACTGCAACCTGTCTTCCGACCTAACTATCCTTACGGCCTGCGAAACCGGAAAGCCCGCCTGGCAACCCGGCGAAGGGATGATCTCGCTGGCACATGCTTTTCATTATGCCGGCAGCGAAAGTATTTTGACGAGCTTGTGGAAGATTGATGAGAAATCAAGCTCGCAAATTGTAAAGTTGTTTTATGACCGTCTGTCGGCAGGTCTCCCCAAAGATAAGGCCCTGCAACAAGCCAAGCTGGAGTATTTAAAAACAGAAAACGGCAGGGCGCTTTCCCCGAAATACTGGGCGGGATTGATACTGATCGGAGACACTTCGCCGATACCGGTTTCAGCTTCAGGGAACCGGTTGATTTGGTTTTTCGGCATACTGGTTTTATTGGGGGCCGGTTTTTACTTTTTCAGGAAAAAGCAGTTGTAATTCCCTGAAAATTCTTTTGAGATGCAAAATAAAAGTTTAAAAAAGCATCATACGGATTCCGGGGTAGTTATTTTATAGATTTTTTCCAGGGGGAAAATATTGATTTTAATTTAAACTGTTTCGTGCCATGATACTATTTATGCGGAAAATCCGGCGGCGGCTTCTCGCTGATTCCAAAATCACAAAATACCTGATTTATATGATTGGAGAAATTGTACTTATCGTTGTTGGTATTTTGATTGCGTTAAACATTGAGAATTGGAACAACGAGAAAATAACCCGTTCTACAGAAATTGCCATACTTAAAGAAATGAAGAAGAATCTCAAAGCCGATCTGCTCGATATCCGGGAAAATATCAAACTCAATAAAAAGAGTCTGCAGGCAAATGAATTGGTTCTCAAAAGCCTTTCCAACCCAAGCAGTTACATTGACAGTTTAAATTTTTACTATGCCCATCTGTTTTTGACCACCATACTGGATGTTAATAATTCTTCTTACGAAAACCTGAAATCATTTGGTTTTCAGATTATAGAAAACGACAACTTGCGAATTAAGATCACTGAACTCTACGCCATCAGTTACGTTTTCCTCGGTAAAATGGAAAACGTCATTTATTCCATACAATCTGACAAAATCATTCCGCTTGTAATCAGTAACATTACCACCGACACCCTTTATGTAAGCGCCAGGCCGGTTGATCCTGAAGCGCTGGCAATGAACCATGAATTCAAGGAAAGCATAAAACTGAACCGTGAATGGTTCAGGTTCATGGTTGGGTTGTATAAAAACACTGAACAGGAGATCGTGGAACTGATGGGACAAATTGACAATGAAACGAAAAACCTGGAAAGATAAAGGAAGCCGGGAAATAACTCTGTATTACAATTTTGTAAACCACCCCTATTGCTGGTATCCGCACCAATAATCTCCTGCCATCAGTTCCTGTCCAAATAATAAGTAGTCCCAAAATAGAAATCACCTTCAATTTCCCAGTTTTTGACTTTTTCAAGGAAAGTGTTTTTACGATTCAGGTAATAGCTTGTTATCCCGTTAATTGCCAGTCCGAGCGTTCGTTCGATGTGCATGTCGAAATGCAGTCCGCCTTCAAATTTATGCTGCGGGAAGAAATTCCAGTCGGCCTTGCCGCCCCCACTTTTGGAAGTCGCAAAAATAACCGGTGCATAGGTCAGCCTTAAACCAACCGTTCCATAGATGCCATCATTAATGTCGGCGGCGTAAACATAAGAGGGTATGGCTGTGACAGCCAGGCTGAGTTTCGAGACCCTTTGCCCCCCATGCATATTGCTCTCCCATCTGAAATGGCCCCCAATTCCTGCAAAGGCCCTGCTGTAAGAAAGCGGTTTATAAATACCTGCTATGGCTTCATAATCACTGAACCGGTAAATACTCCTGAGCGGAAACCTCAATTCAATTTGCAAATCGTTGAACGTATTTCCCGAATAGATACGGTTGATGTAACCAAAGCCAATTTTGGGCTCTCCCTGCCAAATCAACGAAAACAGGAAAGTATGTTTACCAATGGTTTGGTAACCGTAATAGCTTTGTGCCTGCTGACTTTTGCCGGTAAGCAGTAAAGTCAAAACGAAGATTGTGAAGATTGTAAATGTAAAACGTTTCCTTTTTCTCATGGTTTTTATTATTTCAGATAAATACTGCTTTAATGGCGATGGTGTTAGTTACTTTCTGTCAGGGTTTGGTTTTTGAGCGTCCAGACAACACGCAGCGTAAATGTCCGCATATTGGGCAGGCGTTCTCCGTCATAAATATATGAGGGGGCCTTCAGGCTCACATAATCAAGATGAATTGACAAAGGCACTTTTTCGTTTGTAAGACTGTTTAGAGGAACGATGGCTCCAAAGCCGTAAGTAAAGTCAGTAATCCGGCTACGGTTGTTTTCAAAACCCACGTCATCTACTGATTGTGTGAAATATCCAAGACGCATGGCCAATATCTTCCACAACACGGTTTCAAAACCGACGATGAATGACTTGCGGTATTGTGTATTGAAAGTATTTTGATACTCCATGGTCAGTGTAAAGTCAAGCGAGCCCTTGCCTGCAACAGGTAAATTAATTTCAGTCCCTATAAAATAAGCTGCAGCAAACCGCCCGATCATGGGCAGTGAACTTTTTCCTTCACCACCTTCGGGACTTACCAAGTTGATTTTGCTGGCTGTAAAGTTATTCACGCTTACTCCAAACTGCAGATGATGGGCAAACTGATTAAAATTTTTCAACTTTAGTTTGTAAAGGGCACCCCCGTCAAAATGAATTGTGTACGCTGCATTTGCATCTTCAAATAGCCTGAGCCTGAACAAATTGATATTGATTCCCAGATAAAGTCCTTTCAGAGGGGTCCCTGCAACAGTAAGCCCATAGTTACTTGTGAGCCCTTTGGTTACCGGATATCTTTTTCCGCCAAGATTTACATTGAAGGTAGTTTCTCCAATTGCAAAACTGTTTACCGTAAATGCCACAATAAGTTTTGGCAAAATCCGCCTGGCATAGCCCGCATAATAATAATTGCTGTTTTCCAAAGCATAAAATGGAGCAGAATAAGATAACTGCACTTCCTGTTTTTCGATGCCACCCAGGCCTGCCGAATTAAAAAAAGTGGAAGCAACCGAGCCTCCGATAGCCGCATCCCCTCTCCCCATGGCCTCAATTTTTGCACTCGGCAGGTTGCCGAAAAAATATTCCTGTTGAAATTTTTCGTTAAAATCCTGTGCGCTTAACAGACTGAGTGATAAAACACAAAGCGTGGTAATAATAATTTTCATTTGAGTAGTATTGAATGGATATTTCATTTTGATATAAAAATATTTTCAAAAGAACAGACCCGAACACGCCTGATAACCGATGGCGTATTTATTGATTATTTGTCTGTTCCGTAATACATCGGGCATAGTGTTAAAATGTGAGCATACGATAAAGTTTATTGGATTCGGTTGCCTGTGAAACGGTAAAAAACTACTCACGTTTAGTTGTGATCCCGCACGTGCGGGAGTGACAATCCTAAACCTATGAAACACGAATCTTAATTTCTCCCATTAGTTGTTCAGGACTCTCACACCATTGTTTTCCTCCCCCGTTGTTGGTGTCCCCACCAACAACCTTTCACGCATCTTTTGCAGTTGGTGAGGACACCAACCGCGGGGTGGAACATTGACTGTTGTTGGTGTCTCCACCAACAACCTTTCACCCATCTTTTACAGTCAGTGAGGACACCAACTGCGGGGTGGAATATCCTTCCGTCCCCGTTGCTGGTGTCCTCACCAACAACCCTGTTCCTGTAAACCAATATCCTTTGATGACATTTCCCGGACAACACGATGTATTGGTATATCAGAAAAATCAATCAAAATATAATCTTATGAAGACAAAGAAATTACGATTACCGGCCATTCTGATTCTGCTGATCTTTTGCAGTAATATCGTCACAGCACAAGACCCTGCCTTTTGGAACGGCAGTTACGACGAAGACTGGTTTAATGATTTAAACTGGGATGATGGGATAATACCCGACGAATTCACAACCGTGTATATCCCGTCAGGAATGAGCAATTACCCTGATTTAACTAATGATTTTGCCGAATGTGATGTCATATTTATTGAAACAGACCCGTATAGCGGGGCCGGTTCAATACTTGGTAACGAAAACCTATTGACCGGCAATGGTGCCTATGTGGACACTTATATCACCGGTGGGCAATGGCAAATGATTTCTTCGCCGGTATTTGACCAATATGCAGATGTGTTTTACTGGGGCGGCAACCCCGATGTTTATCTCACCCGTTTTGATGAGCCTACAAACAGCTATATTTATATAACCGACCAGCTTTACATATTAGAAGATATGACAGGTTATATGGTATGGTTTGACGACGATCAATCCGGTTTTTTCAACACCTATTCCGGTGAATTGAATTACGGGTACTATTCGAGGGATGATCTGACCCGTAGTGCCCCCGGCCCAGATAACGGCTGGAATATGGTCGGCAATCCGTACCCTTCAACAATTGACTGGGATGCATTCAACGGCTGGACCAAGATAAATATAGATGAGACCATTTACATTATTAATGACGGGCTCTGGGCAAGCTGGAGTGAATTTGGTGGAAGCACGAACGGGGGGAGCAATTACATCGCTGAAGGACAGGGCTTTTTTGTTAGCGTTACGGACGATGGCAGCACAACCGGAACACTGGAAATGGATGAGGAAGTCCGGGTGAATTCTCCGGAACCTTTGTTAAAAAACAGCAGGGAAATAACCGACTATGTTAAACTTGCGGCAACAGGTAACGGCAGAAGTGATGAGATAGTCATCCGTTTTCTCGAAGGCTCAACAAATTCATTCGACGGGCAGTATGATGCATATAAAAAGTTTACTACCAAAGACGAAATACCTCAGATTTATACACTGACAGATGTAAAATATGCTGTTAATATAATTCCAACACCGGAAAGCCTTCCTCTTTACTTCTTATGCGGAACAGACGGGGAATATTCTGTTTCCGTACTGGAAATCAGCCAAATCAGTGAGGTATGGCTTGAAGACCTTACCACGGGGGAAATGACAAACCTTGTGGAGGACAGTTATGGTTTTACCTATAAAACAACTGATGACCCTGCCCGTTTCATGGTCCATTTTTCCATTGTATCAGTAAAGGAAAAGGACATGGAAAACATCAGTATCTATTCTTACAACAACAAACTGAACATCAAATCACCGGAAATTCTTGAAGGTGAATACTATATTTATAATCTTGCCGGACAGCAAATCGTTGCAGGCAAAATATCAGGATATTCCAAACAACTGGCCGTTGATAAAAAAGGATATTACCTGATCCGGGTTATTTCAAACGGACAAACTCATACTAAAAAGGTTTTCATTAATTAAAACAATTCACAACAATACTAATCTTACAACCATGAAAAAATTACTCAACACAATTATAGTGCTCCTGTTTATTTTTACTTCCTGCATAGTACTTGCCCAGCCCCCTGATCCCGACAGCGATCCAAATTCAAGCGGCGGTAATCCCTTAGGCGGAAGTGCCCACATCGGAGGGGGCATTATAATATTGCTTACCCTGGGGGCTGCGTATGGCGGGAGAAAGATCTATATTTTAAGTAAAAAAGACGTCCGGGTTTAAACCCTGTATTAATTCCTCATTTTCTTGTTGACGGGAAAACAGCATCAAGTCCTTTTGATGTTGTTTGACAAAAAACCGGTGTTGTCCGTTACAGACAACCCGGTTTTTTTTTGCAGATATAAAACCCATCCTGCCTTCACTTAAACATGAGCATGCAGCAACAGCAGGCAAATCCGGGCGTTAATATTGCTTATCCGGATCATATTTTATTGGATTATGTTCCAATATCTGTTGCATTCGCTGCGTCTATGCGTGATACAGGAGCCTTTGAACAGCCATAGCTTACCATTGTTTTCATTCTAATTACCAGCCAATTACAAATTTTGTGACTTTTTGAAACCCGCCCTGAAACTTTTATACTACCCGTAAAATTTGCAAGCGATATCGTGTCAAAATAGTTTTGTCAATGCAATTCATCGAAACATTCCAGCAGTAAAAAAATGACTAAAAAAGGAAAAGACATAACCAAAAAAAAGAAAAGTAAAATCAAGGAAAAGGAAGAAGAATCCATTGAGGAACTCAAAAATAAGATCCAACATCAAAAAGATGCTTTGAACAAAATCTTAAAACATATTCAAAATGAAAAGAAAACCAAAGACTAAAATCATGAACAAACTTTTATTGAGCGGTGCACCCCTGTTTTTACTGCTGATATTTTTTACCGGTATGTCGGATAATGGTAAAGCACAGCAGATAACCCCGACGGTGGTTTGCTCCGGTGGTGAAACATTGACTGCTGCATCATTATCTCTTGATTTCACTGTCGGCGAAATTGCGACCGGATCATTATCAACCACCGGTTTGTTACTCACCGAAGGATTTATTCAGGGCCCCGACAGGAACACAGGTGTTCAGGAAAACCTTATTGACGAAAAAGCCGTTGTGGTCTATCCCAATCCTGTTACAAGCGGGATTTATATCCTGTGCAACGATCCGGAAACCGGACCGGTCAGCACCGAAATTAAAGACCTTCAGGGAAGAATGGTACTCCGGTCGGATAGCCGTTCCAACCCCATGCATCTCAACCTGGAAAAATTAACTCCGGGTTTTTACACGGTTTCCATCCAGTTTAAAAATCATCAGATCATCAATAAAAAAATCATTAAACAATAAAAAACAGACAACCATGAAAACACTTAACCTTATCGTTTTACTATTCTTATTCGGAGGGCTGATGGCCCAGTCACCGCAAAGCTTCAAATACCAGGCAGTGGCCCGCCACAGTGACGGTACACCCATCATTAACTCACCCATCGGGCTGAAGATAACAATCCGGTCGGGCAGCGCAAACGGAAGCACTGTGTATTCCGAAACTTTTACCCCTGTGTCGAATGCCATTGGCATTTTCACGGTCAACATCGGTGAAGGCAGTGTTCAGTCCGGCAACTTTCAGGATATTGACTGGGGAACAGACAAATACTTTCTGAATGTGGCCATTGATGCCGACGGCGGAAGCAATTATACCGACATGGGCACCACCCAGTTCCTGTCGGTTCCCTATTCGCTTTACACGGCTTCCATTTATGTGAACTATTCCAACGACACGCTCTGGATCGGGGACAAATATGTGGTTCTTTCCGGCGGCGGAGGCCCTCCCGGGGGAACGGTAACCGATTATGACGGCAATGTTTACAATACCGTTGTGATAGGCAATCAAACGTGGCTGAAAGAAAACCTGCGTTCGCTGCATTATGCCGACGGTACTCCCATTGACAATGTCTGGGTTTATGATAATAACGAAAGTAATGCTGCCGTTTGGGGCAGGCTGTACAACTGGGAAGCTGTCATGAACGGTGCTGCCTCTTCCGACGGTAATCCCAGCGGCGTACAGGGTGTATGTCCCGACGGTTGGCATTTGCCCAGCAAAGCTGAATTTGAAGAGTTGGTTAGCTTTTTGGGAGGAGGTGTTGGCTGGAAACTTAAAGAAACAGGAAATCAATATTGGAATGAACCCAATTCCAACACCAACGAAAGCGGCTTCTCGGCGAGAGGTGCCGGCGATAAAGAATCAGTATCCGGCGTATTCGAAAATCTGAAAGAAACAACGGAGTTTTGGACTTGTACTGAGAATTCTGACAGCAGGGCTTACAATTTAATTCTATATAAAAGCCAGGGTGGTGCACCTATGCACAATAACTTCAAAGAAAATGGTTTCTCCGTAAGATGTGTCAAAGATTAGAATCAGCTTTTGCAACAGCTTATTAAAAACAGAATGCCATGAAAATCACCAATAAAATAATCCTGCTGCTCATTTCAGTCTTTGTTGTGCAGCTTTCTTACGCACAACCTGTTCTGACCAGCAATATTAATCTATCCATCGGCAATTCTTACCGTATGGATGGCTACGATTATGTTACAAACATTGACCCCAGCCCTTCCGGGCCAAACCAAACGTGGGATTTTGCCAACGTAACCGGAGAGCTTGTGATCACAGGAAAACCAATGTTTTGTGTAGATCCTTCGTCAACCCCGTTTGCCGATTCGGCTGCTGTCACCACTGCCGATATATGTGCTTTTGGAAGCGATTCCATATCAACCAATTATCAATACTTCGTAAACAGCAGTTCATCGCAGATACTTACGGCAATGGGCAATATTACCCAGATCGGTAATGCCGATTACGGGGATTTTATTGACGGTATTGTGGAATATGAATTTCCTTTCACGTATAACGACAGCTATGATTATTCTTACGAAGCACTGGGGGTTGATGTCAACCAGGGCTATTATTACATGCACGATTCATCAACCGTAACCGTTGAAGCCGATGCCTACGGAACCATTACGACCCCGGTGGACACCTATCAGAATACTTTGCGTATGAAAATAACCCAGCATCAGTATTTATGGACAAAGCTGGAACCGGGCGATGACTGGCTGTTTTTGGGAGACCACATCTTTTATGAATACAGGTGGATGGCGCCCGGCATAAAAGTTCCTGTAATGTTTGTTGTTGAATATGAAGATACCGAAGATTACACCGTACACTATCTTGTTGAATACGATTTTACAACGGGAATTGAAGAAAAAACGGAAAGCAAAATTGCATGTTATCCCAACCCGGTAACTGACCGGTTGACCATCCGGTCGGATAAAGCAGTCACCGGTATTCGCCTCTTTTCAGTGAACGGACGGCAAATGAATGAAATATCTATCCGGACAAACCCGGCGAACCAATACACAATTGATTTTAACAGGTATCCGAAAGGAGTTTATTTGATTGAGCTTGAATTTGAAGACGGCAGCATGATAACAAAAAAAATCATCAAATAATATGATTAAGCAATGGCCGGCTAACTTATTGATTTTAATCTCAGCTAAATAAACTGTTTTACAATTACCGGCCGTTGCTTTTCAAGAAACAAAATCAAGACAGATATAAATCAGTTATTAACCCCAAAAACAAACAACATGAAAACCTTCAGAATTATCATTCTTTTCACTACCATTTTTTCAATGGCCTTTATTTCGTCCTGCAAAAAAGACGACGATACAAATCCAAACAATAACGCTCCTCAATATCAGGTCAAAACGGTAACCATCCCGGAGGCCATGGCTCAGTCTTCCGACCCGGGGGCACAAATGGCAGTAAATTACCTCAATATGGCAAATAACCTTGCCGTTTACAGCAACATGATGTCACCGCCCAAAAGTGCCTTTGTTTCGCAACTCAAGGATGGCGGGGCAGAAATATTCACCTGGGATGTAAACGACGGAGAAAAGAACAACTATTCGGTTACCCTGAAAATTACGGAAACTTCAGAATACATCCATTGGGAAATGATCATTGACGGATTGTTTGAAGGAATGCAACTGCACAATTTCACTTTTATAGTGGCCGAACAGTACAAAGACGGTTCAGACAATACATTTACTATTTATGATCCTGAAAATCCGGGTACCGTTTTCATGAAATTCAACTGGCATGAATCCGATGGCACGACTTATCTGACCATTGTGGTTCCCGGTGATATTCAGGTCATTATTGTTGTCAACGCTGATGGCTCCGGATCTATCGAAGCCAAAGAATGGGAAAACGGCCTGTATATGCTTACTTACAAAGCACAATGGGAGACTTCCGGTCATGGTGAATACTGGGAATATGATAATGGTGAAGAGATCAATCACGGATCATGGTAACAGGGTTGTTTCTTAGAATACAATTGCAAAAGAAATATTCCTCATACTCAACTATACTACTCAATCCATTCGGAACAGTTGAAGAGGCTGTCTCAAGAGTGTTATCTCACGCAAAGACGCAAAGAAAAGCGTTATTGATACTCATCACTTTAACTTTGCGATCTTTGCGTCTTTGCGTGAAAAAATAAAAACGCCAACCTTGTGAGACAGCCTCTTTTTCATCCCCAATTAAGTATTTGAAATATTCCTGGCATAACCGAAACCGGGGAATGCCTTGCCACGGCAACAAAAAGACGTGCTAAAAAAAAGGACAGCTTTTCTTCGGGCTGTCCTTTTTTGATTTTATTGAAAATGTTGTCAGCGGGCAATGAGCAATTTTGAATTAAGCAATACGCTGTTGTTGCCAGAGAGCACCATGATGTAAAGTCCGTTGCGCAGGTCTTTACTAAATCCGGTTGGCGTTTGCTGTTCAACGGTCCTGGTTTCCACCAGCCTGCCGTTGATGTCAAACAACTGCAATTGGTAAGTGCCGCTTTCCAGCCCGACGAATTTGATGGGGTCTCCGGGTCGGTAAGGATTGGGATAAAGGGCTTCAATGCCGGATTGTTCGCGGTCGTAAATCCCTGTAGCGGTTTTGTATTGCAGTACCATTTCCCACTTTCGGTAATTTACCCACTCTTCGTTGTGACGGTTCCACAACTGGACGATCTTTTCAGTCATATTTCCGTTGTCGTCATACTGGAATGATGCCTGTTTAACATTCGTCCAATCGTCAAAATAAAAGTATTTATGCTGGCGAACAAAATTGCTCATCAAGCCTTCTCCGGTATATTCGTAATCAATTTTGACTTTTTCCGTCCACTCTTCGTGAAAAAGATTCCAGTATTCAAACAGGTAAACCGTAACGTTGCCATCGCCATCGTAAGTGTAGTTGTACCGGAATTGGTTTCTCCATCCGTTGTCGTCGCCACGCCATATCTGGCTAACCACTGTACTGAGGTAACCTGTATTGTCGTCATAGCTGTAATTAAAGCGCCTTTTCTTATTCCAATTATCATGGTGGTGACCCCAGACAAAAACGGTTCGGCTGGTTTTAACGCCTTCGTCGGTATAACTGTACGAACTGTAATGGTGATTATTCCAGCCGTCACTCATGTAACGATGGACTTTCACCGTGTCGGCAATAAGGAGGTCGCCATTCCAGGTGAATAATTTTTGGTGACGGTTCACCCACTCTTCGTGCAACACCGACCACCACTGTGTAACAATTTCGGTAAGCACACCGGCATCGTTGTAAGTATTTATTTTTCTGAAATGATTTACCCAAACCGATGAATCCCGGTTCCAGTATTGAATGAGCAATTCGGTCAGGTCGCCGCTACTGTTGTATGTGTACTGGTAATACAAACCTTCATGCCAGGTACTGTCCTGGTGGTTGTAGATTTGAAAGTATTTTCCGGTAACCTGTTCGTCGTCGTTA
>JAADID010000250.1:30855-40860 GCA_013151505.1 Chlorobiota bacterium
GCGCGCAGCACCCACTCTTCGGTTTCACGGTTCCAGCGATAGCCCAGCAGGGTGTCATTCCCAATTGTCCGTTCGATGAACCTGTAATAATTTTCCTCCGAGTTTTCGTTTTCCGTCTCATCTTCGTAATTGATGGTCAGGTCAAGCTGCTCCTCGTTAAACTTTTCCTGCAATATCTCCGGAAGCTGGGGCATTTGTGCGACCAGGCCCAGGCTGCAGGCAAACATGAATGCAAAAGAGAATATTTTTTTCATATCAGTAAGGATTTGGTAATACAATTTTATGACAACAGGAAATATTGATTTATTCCTCAATACGGAGATAAAGATAATGTTTTTTTACAAATCAGCATAGGTGTATCAAAATCAATATGAAAATCCGGCGCAATTACATCCTTGCCAGCCCCATAAAAACGGCATGCAGTGTGACGGTAATAATCAACCACAAATTACGGGACTGTACCGGTGAAAGCCTAAAAAATTTGTATTCGATGTGATTGCCGTGGCAGGAGTCGAGGCAATCGCCGCAATAAGTGCACGTAAGGCCTGGTTTCCGTTTCAATATATCTTCTCTGTTCAGCGCGTCATAAGGACATTTTAATGAACACAGCATGCACTCGGTACAGCCGTCGTTGATCTTCATCCTGAACGGATTAACAAATTTCAGGTATTGTATCATCGTTCCTATCGGACACCAGGAAACACAATGTGTCATTTTGCCTTTTCGCGGCGAAAAAAACACAATGATAAGCACACCGATTATACCAATGATACTGGCTCCCACTATCGCATAAATCAGCGGTGCATTGAATATTCGTAATAAAATCGTTCCTGACAAAAACAAAACAAAAAAGCTGTTTTTTACCACATTGCGGTTAACAAGGCGTTTGTTTGAAAGCTTATGGGAATAGGCTGCCACATTATCAAAAGCGCCAAAGTAACACAATTGGCTGCACCAGGCCGGTCCCGACAAGATAACGGTGGACAAAAAAAGTATCGGCATAAAACCGATATGCAACCGGTAAACGGCTCCTCCCAGGATTAAAGCAGGTATCGGGAAATGCAGTTTGCCGGTCATCAGGCATTCGTCACATCCCAGCAGACCGGCAAGCAGTTGTGCAAAGAAGAAGACGGCGAATATTGTCCAGCTTCTCCGCCGCCACACGGCAGAAGTTCTTATATCATATAATTTGTTGAAAATAAAAGCGGCATAACCGGCCAGCACAAGTATTTCTATCCAGCCCCATCCGGGGAAAAAACGTTCCACAAGCAGCATGGGCATCTTAACTTTCCACTCAACGATCACCAAAAGGGCAATTGTCAGAAATGCCGGAATAAATGCAATGGGTTTAAATGTTGTTTTTTTCAATGGTTTCTGAATTGAACGGGCAAAAATAAAAAGGCTGCCGAATTGGAAATAGAATTCAGCAGCCTTTTTTAAAAAATCATCTATCGGTTACACTTCCGAATTTGAATAATCCATTGATGCCTGCCGTTTATAAAACTCATAACGCCATTTTGCATTTTTCAGGGCTTTTTCACTCAGTTCACGGGCTCTTCTCGGGAATGTTTTCTTCAGCGAGAGGAAACGCACCTCATTGTTATGGAATTGCGTGAATTTTTCCCAGTCGGGCTCTTTCGAATCCAGTTGGAACGGATTTTTACCTTCCTTCTCAAGCTCGGGGTTATAACGGTAAAGTGTCCAGTATCCGCCTTCTACAGCCAATTTTTCCTCTGCTTGTGATTTAGCCATGGTCAATCGCAGACCGTGGTTGATACACGGCGAATATGCAATGATCAGGGAAGGACCGGGGAATGCCTCGGCTTCTTTGATGGCTTTGAAATATTGTGACTGGCTGGCGCCCATGGCTACCTGCGCAACATAAACATAGCCGTATGTCATGTAGATAGCTCCCAGGTCTTTTTTGCGGATTTCTTTACCTGCTGCTGCAAATTTTGCCACCGCAGCCGTCGGACTGGCTTTTGACATTTGTCCGCCTGTGTTGGAATACACTTCCGTATCCATCACAAGAAGATTAATGTCTTCGCCTGAAGCCAAAACATGGTCAAGCCCGCCAAAACCGATATCATAAGCCCAGCCGTCACCGCCAAAGGCCCAGACTGACCTTTTTACAAAATAGTGTTCAAGGTCAAGCAGTTTTTTGGACAGGTCGTCATCTTTTCTTTTCAATACTTCCGACAATTTAACTGATGCTTCTTTTGATGCTTCTCCGTCTTCCCTGGTTTCAAGCCACGCTTCGAATGCTTCTTTCCGTTCATCGTCAATACCGTTTTCCAAGGCTTCTTTCATGTATCGTTCAATGCGTTCCCGCATTTTACGAACACCTATGGCCATACCGAGGGAATATTCCGCATTGTCTTCGAACAACGAGTTGGCCCAGGCCGGCCCGTACCCTTCAGCATTCACCGTATAAGGCGTTGAAGGTGCGGAACCTCCGTAAATGGATGAGCAACCTGTTGCATTGGCAATCATCATTCTGTCACCGTAAAGCTGTGTCAGCACATTGATGTAAGGGGTTTCACCACAGCCGGCACAGGCGCCGGAGAACTCAAATAACGGCGGTGTAAACTGACTGTTCTTTACGGAAGAAAATTTGTTAACCGCTTTGTCCTTGACCGTGACATTTTTCACCATCCAATCCCAGTTTGGCGCTTCATGCATCTGGCTGTCAAGCGGCTCCATGATCAGCGACTTTTCCGGGGAAGGACAAACATCAGCGCAACTGCCACATCCCGTACAATCGAGTACGCTTACCTGGATACGGTATTTGTAAGCTGAAAGCTTGCCTTTTATGTCAAGTAATGCAGCTTCTTCGGGTGCCTCTGCCACTTCTTTTTCATCCAGCAGGAAAGGCCGGATAGCGGCATGCGGGCATACATAGGCACACTGGTTACACTGGATACAGTGTTCGGGTTGCCATTCGGGAACATTAACGGCGATTCCGCGTTTTTCATAAGCAGCCGTTCCGGGAGGAAATGTTCCGTCCTCCCGACCCAAAAAGGCACTTACGGGTAACTCGTCACCTTTCAAATGATCAATGGGTTTTACCACATTACGGATAAATTCAGGCAGATCGGCATACTTATCTTCCTCTTTCAATTTAATATCCGCCCACTCTTTCGGCACTTTCACTTCAACAACTTCGGAGCCTTTGTCCACGGCAGCATAGTTCATCTGCACAATTTCTTCCCCTTTCTTCCCGTAAGTTTTCTTAATGAATGTCTTCATCAGTTCTTCGGCTTGCTCATAGGGAATAACACCCGAAACTTTAAAGAAGGCAGCCTGCATGATGGTGTTGGTCCTGCTGCCAAGTCCTATTTCGGAAGCGATCTTTGTCGCATTGATCATATAAAAGTTGATCTTCTTTTCGGCCAGTTGCTTTTTCATGTAATCAGGCAGGCGGCGTTTGGTTTCCTCTTCATCCCAGATACTGTTAAGGAGAAAAGTGCCTCCCTTTTTGATCCCCTTTAACATATCATATTTACCAAGATAAGATGGCACATGGCAAGCCACAAAATCGGGGGTCCCTACAAGGTAAGTCGAGTGTATGGGATGATCGCCAAAACGAAGGTGCGAAATCGTGATGCCTCCCGACTTTTTAGAGTCATACGCAAAATACGCCTGGGCAAACTTGTCGGTTGCTTCGCCTATGATTTTGATTGAATTTTTATTGGCTCCTACTGTCCCGTCAGCGCCCAGACCGTAAAACTTGGCTTCGAATGTTCCCTTTGGTGTAATGCTGATCTCGGGAAGTACAGGCAGTGACTTAAAGGTCACATCATCTACAATACCAACCGTAAAGCCATCCTTCGGTTCTTTTTGTTTCAGATTGTTGTAAACCGATACGATCATGGCCGGTGTAGTATCCTTTGAACTCAAACCGTAGCGACCGCCAACGATCAGGGGGGCATTTTTCTTTCCGTAATAAATATCTTTAATATCCATATACAATGGTTCGCCGTTGGCACCGGGTTCTTTGGTACGATCCAGTGCGGCGATCCGTTTTACGGTATCGGGCATGGCTTTCAGAAAATATTTTTCCGAAAAAGGACGATAAAGGTGCACTACAACCAGTCCGACTTTTTCACCCTGTCCAACAAGATAATCAATGGTTTCACGAATGGTTTCGGTAACCGAACCCATAGCTACTATCACATGCTCGGCATCTTTGGCTCCGTAATAAACGAAAGGATGGTATTCACGTCCTGTAAGTTTTGTGATCTCCTGCATGTATTCTTCCACAAGGTCAGGGACAGGTTCGTAAAAACGGTTGGCTGCCTCCCTGGCCTGGAAATAGATATCCGGGTTCTGGGCAGTTCCCCTTGTAACCGGCTTATCGGGACGAAGGGCATTTTCCCTGAATTTTTGAAGATCTTCCCACGGGAAAAGATGTTCGAGGTCTTCGTTCTCAAAATATTCCACTTTCTGAATTTCGTGAGAGGTGCGGAAACCGTCAAAAAAGTGAAGGAAAGGAATGCGGGAACGCAAAGCCACAAAATGGGCGACGGCGGCAATATCCATAATTTCCTGAACACTGCCTGTTGCAAGCATGGCAAAACCGGTTTGACGTGTACTCATCACATCGCTGTGATCACCAAAAATAGAAAGCGCCTGTGCCGCAAGGCTCCTGGCACTGACATGGAAAACAGCCGGCAATAATTCACCGGAGATCTTATACATGTTGGGGATCATAAGCAACAATCCCTGCGAAGCCGTATAGGTGGTAGTCAATGCTCCTGATTGCAATGATCCGTGAACCGCGCCCGAGGCGCCGGCTTCCGATTGCATTTCAACCAGTTTGACGGGATCGCCAAATATATTTTTTTTGCCGAAAGCAGCCCATTCATCAACATATTCAGCCATTGTCGAAGACGGGGTGATGGGATAAATGGCAGCCACTTCACTGAACATATAAGCCACATGGGCAGCGGCAAAGTTGCCGTCGCATGTGGTAAATTTCTTTGTTCGTTCCATTCTTTTTTATATTTAACAGATTACTAACTTTTTAAAAATAAAACTGTTTCCAGGGGAATATTCCGATTACAAATTCCGGAAAAAATAACCCTTCGAAAAAAGCTTGGCAAAAGTACTGAATAAAATATTGATATTTTGACCGGACAGTAACAGATAAGCAATTTAAAATGAATTTAGATTATTGGCACTTTATAATCAATCTGAAATAATCGTAATTTTACCCCCCGCAAATAAACTTGTACAAAAACGATTAAATAAACATATTATGGACCTTTCAACCACATATCTCGGGTTAAAATTGAAAAACCCCATCATCATCGGCGCCAGCAACCTGGTTACCGATTTAAACATGTTGAAAAAACTTGAAGATGCCGGCGCTTCTGCCATCGTTTACAAATCACTATTCGAAGAACAGATTCACCTTGAAAACCTTCAACTGGAACAGGAACTTAGGGATTATGATAACCGAAATGCCGAAATGACATCGCTTTTCCCTTCGGATATTTATGAAGCAGGCCCGGAAGAATTTCTGATGAATTTTGAAGATGCCAAAGCAGCGCTGAACATTCCGTTAATAGCCAGCCTGAATGCAGTTTATGACGATACATGGTACGAATATGCCCAAAAACTGGAAGCTGCGGGCGCCGATGCCCTGGAACTTAATTTTTATAACAATCCCAGGGACTTTGAAATGGACGGACGTTCCATCCTCAACGAAGAGCTTGATGTGATAGAAGGCGTGAAAAAAGCGGTGAAAATTCCCGTGAGTGTAAAATTAAGTCCGTTCTATACCAATCCTTTGTATGTATTTAAAGAAATGGACAAAAAAGGTGTTGACGGTTTTGTTCTGTTCAACCGCCTGTTCCAGCCGGATATCAACGTCGAACTGGAAAAAATGCATTTTCCTTATAATTTGAGCTCGGAGTACGACAGCCGGCTCCCGTTGAGGTATGTAGGGCTGCTATATGACAATTTAAATGCTGACATTTGTGCCAACAGGGGTATTTTTACCGGCGGAGATGTCGTCAAGATGATCCTGGCTGGCGCTGATGCTGTTCAGGTTGTCAGCGCCGTTTATAAACACGGTCCTCACCAGATCACAAAAATGCTTGAAGACATGGAGATCTGGATGGCAAACAAAATGTATGACAAGCTGGATGATTTCCGCGGTAATTTATCCAAGAAAAATATTAAAGACCCGTTTGCATACCGGAGAGCCCAGTATGTTGATATTCTGATGAAGTCGGGTGAGATATTCAAAAAATATCCGATGCATTAAAGGTTTGCAAACCTTTAAAAAAAGCTGTTTTTACCTGAAACAGCTTTTTTTGTTTTATTTTAAAAGATATGTTAACTGGCAACACATTCAAAACAATTTATAATGAAAGATGAAATGAAATACTCGGTAAGCCCTCTCGGAGAAAAATTCGTTATCCCGAAACCGGAAGACTTTCAGGCTGAGTACGAAAAAATTGAAAAGCTGGCAAACCAGGCCAAAGCCGAAGGCAAAGAGATCGTTGTGGTAATGGGTGTTGGTTTTGTAGGGGCCGTCATGGCAGCCATTGTTGCCGACACGGAAGACGAAAACGGAAAACCCGGCAAGTTCGTCATTGGTTCGCAACGGCCCAGTGCGAGAAGTTACTGGAAGATACCGGTCCTCAACAGGGGTGTTTCTCCCGTGAAAGCCGAAGACCCTGAAGTGGATGTGTTGATTCGCAGATGTGTCAATGAAAAGAAAACCCTTGTGGCTACTTTCAACAGCGACTGCATCAAACTGGCCGACGTGGTGGTAGTTGACGTTCAGTGCGATTATAAAAAAAAGGAACTGGGAAACATGCGGACGGGTGAAGCCGATATGGCTGCCCTTGAAGCCACCATGAAAACCATCGGAGAAAAGATGCAGCCCCACTGCCTTGTCCTGATTGAAACGACTGTTGCCCCGGGAACTACCGAATTCGTAGCCTGGCCGATACTGAAAAAAGAATTTGCCAAAAGAGGGATTGATTCGGTTCCTTTGCTGGCGCACAGTTTTGAGCGCGTAATGCCGGGCAGGGAATATGTCTCAAGTATCCGTGACTTCTGGCGGGTCTGCAGCGGCTGCAACACGGAAGCCCGCCAAAGGGTTGAGAAGTTCCTCCATGAAGTGCTTAATACTGATGATTATCCGCTGACGGTGATGGACAGGCCCATTGAATCGGAAACTACGAAAATTGTTGAAAATTCTTATCGTGCCACCATTCTGGCTTATCTTCACGAATGGAGCATCTTTGCCGAGCGTAACGGTGTTGACCTGATCAAAGTAATCAAAGCCATCAAAGTGAGGCCTACGCATAGCAATATCATTTTTCCGGGGCCGGGAATCGGTGGATACTGCCTGCCCAAAGACGGCGGGCTGGGCTACTGGGCCTACAAACATATTCTTGGCTTTGAGGACGGGGACAATCTTTTCAAAATTACACCCACTGCCATTGATATTAACGACACCAGGGGTTTGCACGTGGCGCAACTGACCCGCGACGCATTGCGAAATATGGACAGGTACATTGCCGGAGCCGACGTGCTGATCTGTGGCGCCAGCTACCGCCAGGATGTGGGCGATACCCGTTACAGCGGCAGCGAGATGGTGGTAAGAAAACTTACCGAAATGGGAGCGGAAATGCGCGTGCACGATCCTTATGTTGACCACTGGTATGAACTTGAAATTCAGGAAACTTTTCCGTCACCGGGAACATCCTGGTCGAGGTTTTTCAGAAACCAGGAACATCTTAGCGAAATAAGGGTCGGTAAAGATTTGAAAAGTTCGTTAAAAGGTGTGGAAGCTGTTATTTTTGCCGTTCCCCACGAAGAGTACAAAGACCTTTCACCCGATGACATTGTCAAATGGGCAGGCGGCCCCGTTGCTGTTATTGATGCATTCGGTATGCTTTCAGATGACAAGATCAAAAGATATTTTGAACTGGATTGCGAAGTGAAAGCCCTGGGACGGGGCCATGTTCAACGGCTGAAAAGGGAAGTGAAAGGGAAGAAGTAAAAAAGGGAAGTGAAAGGGAAGAAGTAAGATTGTCCTTTTTTTTCAAAAAGAATATGTCCAGTTTTTTGCTATTTTCTGGACATATAGTGAAAATGTGTTCAGTTTTTGCATGAAAAACACAACATGTTCAGATTTATATGTTTTTCTGAACATGACAGGAGGGGGCATTTTGCTGTTTTAACCACATTATCCTTCCAATATTCTGATCAGGTCGTTATTAAGGTAATAAACTTCCTTACCATCTTTTTTTGGCGATAAAATTTGTAATCTCTCAAGGTCGGTCATGTATTTTATCAAAGTGGTACGGCTTGTTCTTCCTAACAATTTGCCGATCGTCCGCGGTTTTATGTACGGTTGTGAAAAGATTGTTTCGTTGATTTCTTTGTTAAACCATTTCAAGTGTGCTTTTCCGGTTGCTAAGGTGACCTCCATCTGCGCAATGATTTCATCAATCAGACGATTTGTATAAACCGACGTTTGTTCCACAGCTTCCAGCATGAATAAAATCCATTTTTTCCACGAATTTCTTTGCGTAACTGCTGCAAGATAATGATAGTAATCATCTTTATTTTCAATGATAAACTTGCTCATATACAACACAGGCAGGGTCAGTAAATTTTGATGGACAAGATAAAGCAGATTCAATATCCTTCCCGTACGGCCGTTTCCATCCGTGAATGGATGAATTGCTTCAAACTGGTAATGTGCAATAACCATTTTTAAAAGCGGATCTGTCGTGTATTCCTGATTATCATTTAAATACTCAAGCATGTTTTTCATTAATGTTTCAATGACACCTTTCCCCCTTGGTGGTGTGTAAATGATTTCCCCTGCCCCGATGCTGCTGCCGCCTCTTTTGATCGTCACCAAAGATTGAGGCGGTCTGATATTTTGACTCGTGTTTTTTACCTGCTGATAGACTTTTACAATCAAGTCGGCATCAATTTTTTTCTTTTGTCTGATTTCAGAATAACCTGCCCATAACGCCTCCCGGTATCGTAAAACTTCTTTAACTTGTGGAGGTGAGTTTTCTTCTTTGATTTTATCTGATATTGCCTTGTATAATTCATCATCCGTTGTAAAAATATTTTCTATTTCAGAGGAACTTTTGGCTTCCTGCAAACTAATGGTATTGACTAGCATTGTCGGATTGGGGAGACGCAAAATATTTTTATTCAATTCGGCCAGTGCCCGCCCGGCCAATCCCCATTTCAGCAATATCCCTTTATCTATTACTTTTTCAGGTGGAGGCAATAAGGGTAAGCCGTTGAACGGCTTATTCCTGTCAAATACTATATTGTTCATCATGTTCAGTTTTTAGTGATTTTTTGAACATGTTGCAAATATAGGTTCATTTTTTGTAAAAATCTACAATCATGTCCAGTTTTTTGCTATTTTCTGGACATATAGTGAAAATGTGTTCAGTTTTTACCAGTTTTTTCGGAATACTCTAAATATCTACTCCCACCAGACTTCATCAACAAATATCCAGGCCGGATTCCCGGCGCCTTTGTGCCAGGCAGGGCATTGCCCCCTGTTTTTGGCAACGATGTGGATATACCTGACCTTTTGTTCCGGGAAAGTGACCGTAAAATCTTTGATGATTCCACCATTGGCATGTTCATCAATGTCGTTGCGGATTTTCCCCGCTTCTTGAAAGTCTTTACCGTCTTTTGATACTTCAAATTTCACCCATTCCGGCATAAAAATCCATGAGTTTTGGTTTTGTAAAAAACCTGCTCCTATTTTCCTGATCCTTTCTGCTTTTCCCATATCAATTATCGCATCGAGGTCAACGCCGTAATAGCCCTGCCAGTTGCCGGTTGTAAAATCCCTGCCCCCGCGTAATGAGTTGACCAGCGCTTTGTCGCCACCGGCCGTGTACTGGGAACTGTAAGGATATTTCACTTTCACTGTCCTGCCGGCCGGGATTTTCAAATATTCCGCATTTTCAAAGAAGCTGTTTTTGCCGTATCGTG
>JAADID010000033.1 GCA_013151505.1 Chlorobiota bacterium
ATGGGGATATCCCAGCGGTGTGATGCAATAGATCACTTCATTTTCTTTCAATCCAATGGCTTTGGACAGTTTTTCATAATTATAAGCAACGATCCAGCATGTGCCCACACCTTCATTTTCCGCAGCCAGGATCATGTGGTCCATGGCAATCGCCAAATCGGTCTCAATCGAGTTATATCCGTCATATCCCCTGACCCAGGATTTCGATCTGTCACCCACAACAACCAGGATGTGAGGTGCCTGTTGAAACCATTCCCGCTGATAACATTCCCTGACTTCTTTCAGCTTTTCAGCAGATGAAACCACTACAAAGGTCCAGGGTTGCCGGTTTGCTGCCGATGGCGCAAGCCTTCCGGCATCCAATATACGGTTCAACACTTCTTTATCTACAGGTTTGGCAGGATCATAGTCCCTGATGCTTTCCCTTGTTTTTATCAATTCATAAAACTCCATAATCTGCGGTTTTTCACAAAGATATTAGAAAATCGGATTTGAGGTTTTACTTTTTAAAAGTTAAGTCTTGTTTTAATAATATTATGTCGTATGTTTGCGTCATAAAACATAAACAAATGATCAAGACAGAGAATTTTTCTCCCGAATTACAGAAAATTTCAGGAATAGCCAAGGCTTTGGCACATCCTGCCCGCCTGATGATCCTGGAATACCTGGTAAAACAAAAGGTTTGCATTTCGGGAGACATTACCAGAGAAGTCCCGCTCAGCAGGACGACGGTTTCACAACATTTGAATGAATTGAAAAAAGCAGGACTGGTAAATGGCAGCGTTGAAGGGCTGAACGTGAATTATTGTCTGAACCCGGAGGCCATCCGTAAGATGAAGCAAACACTAATTAATTATCTCGATAAAATAGACACGGGAGGCCCCTGTTTATGCTAAGCGAAATGAACCGGATAAAAATCCTGATACTCTGTACCGGAAACAGTTGCCGCAGCCAGATGGCAGAAGGTTTTCTCAAATCATTTGAGCCTCATCTGGATGTTTATTCTGCCGGCACAGCTCCTTCGGGAAAAGTACATCCCCTCGCCATAAAAGTCATGAAAGAAGAAGGAATAGACATCAACAGTGGGTATCCGAAACACGTTGACGAGTTCGTGAAATATGACTTTGACTATGTCATCACCGTTTGTGACGGAGCCAGGGAAGCATGCCCGGTTTTTACCGGAAATGTTAAACATCGCCTTCATATTGGCTTTGAAGATCCTGCAGAAGCCACGGGGACGGAAGAAGAGAGACTCATGGTTTTCAGAAAAGTGCGGGACAAGATCAAAAGGGATTTCGCGAATTTTTTTGATACGATAATGCCGCTAATGTGCGAATGAAATGTTTGGACAATAATATTCAGTTACAATTCACCATTTTAATAAAAACATATTCTTATGACAGATTTAATTTACAAAGAAGAAAGTTATCAGATTATCGGCATTTGCATGGAGGTACACAACAACCTGGGGCCGGGTTTTCTGGAAATTGTTTACAAAGATGCGCTGGAATATGAATTTGAGTTGGCAGGTATTCCCTATTCACGTGAAAAAAGATATGAAGTAAATTACAAAGACATTGTTCTTCCTCATGATTTTTATGCTGATTTTGTGGTATTTGACAAGATCATTCTTGAAGTGCAGGGAATAAAGGGAATTCCTGAAGAATATATAGCACGAACCCTTAATTATCTGAAAGTATCAGGGAATAAACTAGGATTGCTTGTCAATTTTGGCGAACTAAAATTGCAGTATAAACGCCTGGTTTTCGATAAAAAACTGCGCGAATGGAAGGAATTGAGATAGATGCGAATAAAAAAGAAATTGTAGCCGCAGATGCGCGACTAAAAATTCATTAGCGCATTAGCTGCAAAAAAAATTATCAAAACATTAGCTGCATCAAAATGGAAAAACTGACAAAAAAATTATCCTTCCTCGACCGTTACCTGACCCTTTGGATATTCCTGACAATGTTCTTCGGCGTGGGGTCAGGATACCTGTTTCCCGGCATTGCCGGTTTTTGGGACAAGTTCAGCGTGGGCACAACCAACATTCCGATAGCCATCGGCCTGATCATCATGATGTATCCGCCGCTGGCAAAAGTGAAATATGAGGAATTGGGTGACGTTTTCCGGAACTGGAAAGTATTATCGTTGTCGCTGTTCCAAAACTGGTTTATCGGTCCGCTGCTCATGTTTTTTCTGGCCGTCCTTTTTTTACAAAATTACCCGGAATATATGACAGGTCTTATCCTGATCGGTCTGGCCCGTTGCATTGCCATGGTGATCGTATGGAACGAACTGGCTAAAGGCGATACGGAATATGCTGCGGGACTTGTCGCATTGAACAGCATATTTCAGGTACTGTTTTTTTCGGTGTATGCCTGGGTTTTCATCACCATTATGCCGGGCTGGTTCGGATTGAAATCCTTCGAGGTAAACATCACAATGGCCGAAATAGCGAGAAGTGTTTTCATTTATCTGGGCATTCCTTTCCTCGCCGGAATCATTACACGATTTTCTCTGATAAAGATCAAAAACAAATCATGGTATGACAAGAAATTCATTCCGAAAATAAGCCCGTTCACGCTGATCGCTTTGTTGTTTACTATTTTTGTGATGTTTTCGCTTAAAGGCGAATATATCGTTCAGTTGCCGCTCGACGTCGTGCGTATTGCAATCCCCTTGATCCTCTATTTTGTCATCATGTTTATCATTTCATTTTTCATGGCAAGAAAAGTCGGCGCCGATTACGGTAAAACGACAACCATTGCTTTTACGGCAGCCAGCAACAACTTCGAACTGGCCATTGCGGTGGCCATTGCCGTGTTCGGGATCAATTCGGGAGAAGCTTTCGCCGCAGTGATCGGACCGCTGGTGGAGGTTCCGGTTCTGATTGCTCTTGTGAATGTTTCTTTGCGATTTAAGAATAAGTACTTTGTGAAAAAATAATAATCAGCCCATCATAAAAATTCTTACTTCTCGTAAATCAAATTCATTTCCGACAACTCCTGTCCGATCTGATGAATGCCTTGCAGTATTCTCCTTGTTTGTCTTTCCGATGGCTTTTTCCGGCCTTGCACATATTGCGACAACAATGTTGGGTTCATCCCAATTCGTTTTGCCAGGAACCTGGCATTTAATACATTGTAATATTGAAAAAACTGTTTGAAATCAATTTCAAAAACCAGACTTGAAGGAGATATTTCAAATTCATTATCAAAATATAACTGAACGGCTTCATACGCATTATTCATTAATTCAGGTACTGTTTTACCCGTTGTATATATCGGATAGTCTTCTGAATAAGCAGAAAATCCCGTATCAGTTTTCTCGATAATCATCTTTAATTTTTTCTTTAATTGTTTCATCTTATTATTTCATTTTAATATGTGATCCTTTCTGTGAAACAGGATACCATCCTTCACTTTTCAATAACCGGAACAATTCGGAACATTTCATTAATTTGAAACTGTATAAACCATTACAAAGGTAAATATTAATTTACTTTTTTCAAAATAAAAAACCTATTTTTGCAAAAAACACAGCATGCGTATTGACATCATCACCATATTTCCTGAAATGTTCGATGGTCCTTTTTCGGAATCCATCATTAAAAGGGCACAGGAAAAAAACCTGGCCGAAATTCATTTGCACCAGTTAAGGGATTATACCACCGATAAACATCGCAAAGTGGACGATTATGCCTTTTCGGGGGGAGCCGGCATGGTGATGATGATCGAACCGGTAGCCCGTTGTATTGATGCGTTAAAAGCGGAAAGAGACTACGATGAGATCATTTACATGAGCCCTGACGGGGAGTTGCTGGATCAGAAAATGGCAAACATGCTTTCCTTGCAGGGCAACATCATCATTCTGTGCGGCCATTACAAAGGCATTGATGAGCGCATTCGTGAACATTTGATCACCAAAGAAATTTCCATCGGCAATTATGTCCTGTCAGGAGGAGAGCTGGCTGCTGCCGTACTCGTTGACAGCATGGTGCGGCTTATTCCCGGCGTGCTGGGTGATGAAACCTCCGCTTTGTCCGATTCATTTCAGGACGGGCTACTGTCTCCACCCGTTTACACCCGTCCCCGGGAATTCAGGGGGTGGAAAGTCCCCGAGATATTACTTTCAGGCGATGAAAAACTGATCGCCGAGTGGAAATACGAACAATCGCTGAAAAGGACGAAAGAAAGAAGGCCGGGGATGCTTGACGAGGAGAGTTAAGTGTTGAGCTGTTAAACCTGAATGAGTTAAGTGACAGGAGTTAGTCAGTTTTTTTATTCACAGACAAGTGTAAATAATCCTCTTAAATATTTTTCAAAATTTATTTGCACTTTCCCAAATAGCTGTATATTTGCACCCGCTTTTTACCGGAGGCCTGCCGAATGCAATCAGACGGGTAATCCTTTGGAGCAAGCGAGTTAATAAACCCCCTTAAGAATAAAAAAATGAGCAAGAACGAATTATTACAACTGGTTGAAGATAGTGTTCCGGTAAAGGAATTTCCGAACTTCAAAGCAGGAGATACAGTCACAGTTACTTACAAAATACGTGAAGGAAGCAAAGAGCGTTTACAGAAATTCAGCGGTGTTGTTTTACAACGTGTCGGCAGTGGCCCTACCGCAACTTTCACCGTTAGAAAAATATCGGGAAATATCGGTGTTGAAAGGATATTCCCTATTTCTTCACCTTTTATTGAAGAGATTGTAATAAATAAAGTGGGCGTTGTCAGAAGGGCCCGCATATTTTATTTCCGTAACCTGCGTGGTAAAAAAGCACGGATCAAGGAAAAGAGAGTTTAACTTTTCCAAAACAAAATATAAAGCTCCGGTCAGATTGGCCGGAGTTTTTTTTAGTCAGCGTTTGATTTATGTGCCAATGTGAAGCACGCTGAAAAATGATGACGCTTTGACCAGCACCTTTGTCCCCAGTCCTTTGTAAATTTCATCTGTCCGGGCAATAAACTCCTTCTCATGCCCTGCAACAATATCGGGGATACCGAGAAAGATCAGGTCACTGTTTTTTGAATTCTCACGTATGATCTGGTTTACAGGCTTTTTTTGCTTTTCGTTATTCAGGACAATGATGGCTACATTCATCCGCATATTATTCAGAACACGCCGGGCCTGTTCTTTTATTTTTTTCTTTTTCTTATCCTCATGATTGATAATGAGCAACCGAACCGTTGCGTTATGCCATTCGATGGATGACCAGATAAACTTGATAAGCGACAGAACAAAGTTTCCGTTATTTGAACCCCCGCGCCACCAGAGGTCAATCTGTTGATAATTACCAAAACCTTTTTCACGGTTGTAATCCAGCAGGACAATATTCAGATCCAGCTCCGTCAGATAGCGCAGCATTTTTGTAAAACGGATAGGATCGCGCGTCCTTCTACCCCAGCCCATCAAAACGGTATTGGGTTCAACTCCGGCAAAACCATACGATGCGGAAATGCTTTCAATGGCCTCATAAATATTCCTGCATTCCTGTTTTCTGGAAAAAATACCTTCCTCCTTTGCCAATTCATCCCTCTCCACCGCCTTGGCAATACCCGGGAATAAAGCTTCGGCGGATTTGTTTTCCACCAGATCGAAATTGGAGATCATTCCGTGTGACCCGGCAAGCCATTTTGCAAAATGGATCAGATGTGGCCGCGTTGACGATCCGCCGCTGAATAACAGGATATTGGCTATCCAGTTACGTTCGCTGACTTCCCTTTTGCTTTGTGAGGTCAGAAGCTTTCGCAACAGGTTGGCATTCACACTGGGCCACACATCGCCCATAGGCAGATGAAGGTTTCTCCTGCTTATATAAACATACAATAATGTCAGAATAACCAAAGCCAGGATCATGGCCGGAAAGTCAAGCTTAAACATGATGAGGAAACACGCCAGAAATCCGATAATGCCAACCCATAACGAAACCTTGAAAGAAGGCCGGAAGTCAGTACTGGCCCATTTTTCGAGGGCAAAAGCAAGGTTTATGAATCCGTAAGCTGTCAGGTAAAAAATAGTAACCAGGCCGGCAATAATATTCAGGTCGCCGATCAGCACACCCAGTAAGGAAATGAAAAAAGTAAACAGGAGGGCATTACGCGGCTCGTTATTGACTCCCTGCCCTTTGGCCAGTATCCTCGGAACGATCCGGTCTTTGGCAACTGCCTGGATGATGCGGGGAGCGCCGAGTATTCCACCGAGAGCCGAAGATAGCGTTGCACCCCATATTCCCAATATAACGAGGAAAGGCACAAAGGCAATTGTCATCAGGAAATTATAATTGTTTATCAATATTTGCTGGTCCACCAGAAAATAAAAACTGACGGCCAGTCCGAGATAGACGACCAAACCGGTAAATATGGCCCATAATGTTCCTTTCGGAATATCCCTGACCGGATTTTTCAAATCGCCCGACATGGCTACTCCGGCCGTAAACCCCGTAACTGCCGGAAAGAAAATGGCGAATACAACTTCAAATGAATAATGAGTGAAAGGAGGTACGTAACCGGCAGCCTGATGATCCACCGGGTGCAGATTAAAATAACCGGCAACGATGGATACCAGCGACAAAAATATGGCTCCGAGAATAAGGAACTGCGTTTTAATGGCTATATTGGTACTGATCAGGGCGAGGATCACAAGAACCACAAGCACAATGCTCCCCACGACCCTCATCTCATTCAGTGAAATTTCACTACCCAGCGAAAGGTATTCCTGAATAACGGGCAGCGCCGTAAAGTTTTCGGTAAAACCGACGATGTACATCGAGATGCTCAATGCAGTACCCACAAACAGTGTGATCCCTATGGAACCGCCGATAGGCAGGCCCAGCGACCGGGAAAGAATATAATAAATGCCTCCGGCATGAATTCGTTTATCCGTGGCGATGGAAGAAATGCTCAGACCCGTTGTCAGCGAAATAACATGAGATAACAAAATGATTGCCACCACTCCCCACAGGCCGGCAACACCCGTAACCCAGCCCAGGCGCAAATACATGATAACACCCAGAATAGTCAGTATTGACGGGGTGAATACACCATCGAATGCTCCGAATTTTTTAACTTTCTGGGCCATCTGCTGCCATTTGGTTTTTGGAACCGGTTCTTTTTTTGACAGTACAAATCTAAAATAATTAAAACATTGTAAAAAACGTACGAACTTTATAACTTTGCTTTGCCTGAAAACACAATCTCGTAGTCATGCAAAAAAACCCTTATCAGTTTCAGTTTCCGCTCATAATCAGGATGTCGTTTATTCTCCTTTTTCTCATCATGACTTTTTACCTGCTTGTTGAGTTCAAATTTTACCTGACCCCGTTGATCCTCGGTATTTTATTTGCTTACCTGTTGTTCCCGATTGCCAATTTTTTTGAGCAAAGAAAAGTTCCCAGAATTCTTGCCAATATTATCAGTATCATCATTGGCACATCTGCAATTTACGGGATTGGTTTTTTCATTTATAAACAGTTCGGTGTTTTTCTGCATGATCTCCCCGCCCTGAAAGAACAAGCTGCCGGGAACATCAACATCATGATCAGTAAAGTCGAAACTTATCTGGGAATCCAGACAGGAGAGCTGAAACATGAAACCGCCCTGCTGATCCAAAATTTCTTTGAAAGTCCGGCACAGGTTTTTCGAAGGGCATTCGGCGCTACATTCAACACGGTCTTCACCATTCTCATCATGCCGGTTTATATTTTTTTCCTTTTGTATTACCGTGATAAATTCAAGGAGGTCCTTTTGATGA
>JAADID010000125.1 GCA_013151505.1 Chlorobiota bacterium
TGGCCGTAATAGGAGGGGGTAATGTAGCCATCGACGCAGCCCGTGTCGCCCGTCGTTTCGGTGCGGATGTTACTATTCTGTATCGTCGTCGCGTTCAGGACATGCCAGCCGACTGGGAGGAAATTGAAGGCGCCGAAGACGAAGGTGTACACATTGTTCCACAGACCATTCCGGTCAAGATACATGAAGATAAAAAAGGCCATGTGAAAGCCATCGAATACCTGATGGCAGAGATGGTTCCCGATGAAAAAGGCGGACGTCCGCGGCCCGTGCCGATTGAAGGAAGCAATAAAGTCCTTGAAGTCACTTCCGTGATGGCAGCCATCGGACAACAGGGAGATTACAGCTTCCTCGAAGGTGAATTTGCAGAAAAGGTTAAAACAGAACGTGGTCGTTTTGTGGTCAATGAAAAACAGCAAACTACCGACCCGAAGATCTTTGCCGGTGGTGATGCAGCCAACCGGACGGCTGACGCCATCAGTGCCATTGCCGACGGTTTCCGTGCCTGCAAAGCCATTGACGAGATGTTGATGACGGGGAAATAAAAAAGTTTTATTTCACGCAAAGGCGCAGAGGCGCAAAGGAAAATTGCCGCAGTTGGTGTCCCCACCAACTGCCGTTTATTTCACCGACATTCCGGTTGTTGGTGTCCTCACCAACAACGGTGATAATGACAAATCTGGGTTAACTTTAATGCCGGGCTGGTGATTATTTTTTATTCATTGGTTTTAAGTTCGGAACATAAATTTTTTTCAGTAAAAGCCCATCCCATTGGGATGGAATATTCTAACCAGGGATGCAAGTCCCTGGAAAACAACGTAGAGTAAATCAGTTCCGTAGGAACGGCATAACAATTAAAAACTCAAAAAGACATTCATCATTTCTGACATTTCGTTCCGCTGGAACTCTGTTTTTAATCTTTGATTAGCCAGACACGTCAGTGTCTGGCAATAACATGTCCTGCCTCCGGCAGTTTTTTTTGTGAAAATCTTTGGACTCGTTGTGCCGGATTGTATTATTGGCATTACTCCAGAACAAATCGGATCATTTTTTTCATCGGAAAGTAATTTCTACTATTTTTGAGGGAATACCGCAGACACATTCAATGTAGGTTAATCTCATTAATTCGATTGAACTATTTTCATGTAAGTTGCGGCATTAACTCCCGAGGCCTCGGGATAAAATATAAAATGTCCTTTGGACTATTTTATATTAAGAATTGGTATAATACTCCCGTTACGGATTAGGGAGATATCAATTGTTCCTATGTTTATTCACGATCAGACCGCAAAAACCAACTCATGATCCCACACAGGAAACAGAATATAATTCATGAAAGTGTACTACCTTCTAATTTAAATTATACATCATGACAGATAAGACGAAAAAAGTTGGCCTGATAGGCCTGATTGCCATTGTATTCACGTCAATGGTCGGAAGCAGCGTGTACAATCTGCCCCAAAACATGGCTGATGGTGCCAGTGCAGGAGCCGTGTTGATCGCATGGATAATTACAGGTATAGGGATGTACTTTCTTGCACAAACATTTAAGGTCTTATCAGATTCAAGACCTGATATTACTTCCGGGATTTATATGTATGCGATCAAAGGGTTTGGGAATTATACCGGCTTCAACTCTGCCTGGGGTTACTGGGTGAGTGGCGCCGTAGGTAATGTTGCTTTTGCGGTAATGCTTAATGATGCCGTAGGATATTTTTATCCGCCGCTGTTGAGCCATGGTTGGCAAACAATCGTATTTAGTCTTGTATTTATATGGTTAATGACATTTATTGTAATGAATGGCGTTGAGTTTGCTACCAAAATAAATTCTTTTTCCACTTTTGTAATATTAATGGCCATGGTTGCAATTATCGTTGTGTTAGCTTATTATTTTAGTTGGGATAAGTTTGTTTCTAATTTTTGGAGCAAGGGTTCACACCTTGGCAGCACCGGTCACCAGGTAAGTGGCACCATGATGGTAACATTATGGAGTTTTATCGGTATTGAAGGAGCAGTAGTCATTGCAGGCAGGGCTAAAAGAAACCGGGATATTGGAAAAGCAACTATTATTGGCCTCTTTGCTGCATTAGTCATTTATATGCTGGTTAGTCTTTTGTCTTTCGGCATTCTGGACCAATCGCAGTTGGCTGCCCTAAAAACCCCTTCTGCCGGATATGTAATGGCAGCAGATGCAGGCAGTTGGGCTACTGAATTTGTAAATATTTCCGTAATCATATCTATTTTAATATCCTGGCTGGCATGGACGGTACTCGTTGCAGAAGTTCCGCACGATGCCGCACGGGATGGTATATTACCCAAAATATTTGACAGGGAAAATCAAAAAACATCACCTGTTTCGGCATTGATTATCACCGGTTTGCTGATGAGTATTATGATGTTTATCGTGATATTTGCAAACAATGTTTATCTGGCAGCCATCAGCATTGCATCGGTAATGATTATTCCCCCTTATGTTTTAAGTGCCGGATATCTATGGAAGGCTGCAGAAGAAAAGGAAATAATAAAAGACAAATATAAATTACGAATGAAAGCACTTGGAATTGGTGCCGGAGCTACATTATATGGTGGCTGGCTTTTATATTCTGCCGGTGTAAATTATCTCTTGATGTCGTCGATATTTTATATGGTAGGCATTCCGTTTTATTATGCTGCCAGAAAAGAAGATTTGAAAAAAGGGAAAGTTTTCAGCGGATGGGAAAGAATCTTAGCTGCCATCATCGTAATCTTTGCAGCCATTGCTGTATTTTATATGTTTGAAGGAAAATTACGCCCTTAATAAAATTAACCATCATGAATACAAATTATAAAGAATGGCCTGTATTATTGATTTCCGATGAAATAAATAAAAATACAGATGTTGGATTCAGAATCAGGAAAATTTCAAAAATACTGGAAAATGATTATGACAATATCATTATACCATCAGTCAGCATCAATGATGCAAAAGAAATAATTTTTTCGAGAGCTGACATTGGAACTGTAATTGTTGATTTTGACATCTCGGATAACAAAAGCCATGTAGCAGAACTGCTTGCGCTTATCAGAAACAGGAATAAGACACTGCCCATTTTGTTAATGACCGATAAAGAACAAACAGAAAATATTCCCACCAAAGTATTGGAAGTTATTAACGGATATATTTGGGAATTAGCCGATACGGCTGATTTTTTAGCAGGAAGGATAATCAGGTATGTTGATGATTATATTAAAAGCGTTCAACCACCATTTTTTGCTACACTGGCAAAATATGTAAAAGAATACAAATATGCCTGGCATACTCCCGGACACATGGGAGGGAATGGCTTTCTGAAATCACCTGCCGGGGTGAACATGTTTAATTTTTACGGAGAAACGGTTTTCAGAGCTGATTTATCCATCTCGGTTCCTGAACTGGGCTCATTACTCGATCATGAAGGAGTTGTGGGAGAAGCTGAAAAGTATTCGGCAAAAGTGTTTAATGCTGATTTTACTTTTTATGTGCTTAACGGCACTTCCAACGTAAATCAAATTATCTGGAGAAGTCAATTGATTGATAATCAAATTGCATTTGTTGACAGAAACTGCCATAAATCCCTCAATTATGCTATGGTCAACACCAGGGCTTTTCCGGTTTATATGATTCCCCGAAGAAACGGTTTGGGCATCATTGGGCCGGTTAAATTGAAAGAGTTTGAAGAGCAGTTTATCAAAAGACAAATTGACGTAAATCCCCTTATTCCGAAAGACAGAAAAGGCGATAAAGTGAAAATGTCAGCACTTACCAACTCAACTTATGACGGAATAATTTATAATGTGAAAAGAATAAAAGAAATTTTAAAACATAATGTGGAAAACCTGCATTTTGACGAGGCGTGGTATGCTTACGCTAAATTTCATCCCATTTACAAGGATCACTATGGTATGAATAAAGATGAACTGGAAAAGCATCCACCCATTTTTGTGTCCCAGTCAACCCATAAACTGCTTACGGCTTTCTCACAATCTTCGATGCTGCACATTAAAAACGGAACCCACAGAAAAATAGATCACAGTCTTTTTAACGAAACCTATATGATGTATGGCTCTACATCACCACAATACAGTATGATTGCCTCGTTGGAAATAGCCACAAAAATGATGGATGACAACGGCGAAGTGCTCATGAACGATAACATTTTGGATGCCATTCAACTGAGAAAAAAAGTTGTGGAAATCCAAAAAGAAAAACATGCTGAGAACGATTGGTTTTTTGGGATGTGGCAACCTGTTAAAGCAAGCTACAACGGGAAATTAACCAACTTTGAAGAAATACCGGATGAATATATCGCTTCGCATCAGGATGTATGGACCCTGAGCGCCGACAACAACTGGCACGGTTTTGCTGACATGGAAGAGCGATATATTATGTTAGACCCTATCAAACTCACTTTTACCATGCCGGGGATTAATATTGACGGAAAAACGGAAGAAGAAGGAATTCCCGCTTCCGTGGTTGCCAATTTCCTGATTAATCATGGGATAGTGGTTGAAAAAACAGATTATTACTCATTCCTGATGCTTCATTCAATTGGAACGACCCGGGGAAAACATGGTGCACTTCTGGCTGCTTTGTTTAAGTTTAAAGAAGCATACGACAAGAACATTTTGCTAAGTGAAATTTTTCCGGAATCAGTCGCACAATATCCTGAAAAATACAGTGGTAAAGGTTTGAAAGACCATTGTGATGATATCCATAATTATTTCAAAGAGCATGATCTGATCAATAAAATGCAGGCTGCCTACGAGAACATACCGGAGCAAAGTATGAAACCTTCGGATGCTTACAGGCATGTTGTCGAAAATAAAGTGGAAAGAGTTGAAGTTTCGGAAAGGATTATGGGCAGAACAATGGCCATAATGCTAGTCCCCTATCCTCCCGGAATACCGATCATGATGGGAGGGGAAGTATTGAATGAGAAATCGAGGCATGTGCTCGATTACCTGGTAACCCGACAAAATTTTGAAAATGAATTCCCGGGATACGAAAGCGACATTCACGGTATAGAAAGGAAGGAAAAATCCGGGAAAGCCGTTTTTACAACACTTTGCATAAGAGAATAATGACGGGGTTAATCAACATCATTATTCGGAATTGTTTACCAGCTCCAAATCTAAATAATTACTTTAGCTAAATATTATTATAACCGTTAATTAAAAATACCATAAAATGAATAATCATGCCAAAAAGCACGCACCTTACCGGGTTGGAAAATGGTTGCCGTCCGATCATGCTTTTTTAGAAAAATGGATCAGCGAGTTAATTGATGAGGTTGAAGCAGAAAAGAAGCCTTTTCATCCTGTGATCGAAGAGTTTAAAGACTTTATTGAGAACGATCCCGTGATTTACATGCTCTTCAGCCAGATGTTCGAACAGGTTTCGAGAAAACCACCTTACAGTAAAAGCCCCACGGGTAAACCACAGGTCAGGAGTTATCAGCACATGCTTCAATTGTTGAATGGCATCATGACCAAAGCACCGGAATTTAATGAAACCGGTTTGGTGGGTTTTCCTATCAATGCCATTTTTGACTGGTCGATGGCAACAGAAGGGGGCTTTGCAGCATTCCTGAATGAAAAGGTCAACCGACAACTTAAAAGGGTTTTGAATGAGTGGGCTGTTTTTCTGAGCTCCGAAGAATCCTGTTATGTTTTAAGCAATGACCCGCACAAGGGTTGGTTTGGAGAGGATGCCAGGAAAGCAATGCCTGATTTTGATACCGAATTTGAATGCGATCCCGAAAAACCGCACCACGGTTTCACATCCTGGGATAACTTTTTTACCAGAACATTCAGAAAAGGACAGCGCCCCATCGCAAATCCCGATGATGATTCCGTCATCGTCAACGCTTGTGAATCTGCACCATACAGAATTGCACGTGATGTAAAAAAACATGAAAGGTTTTGGATCAAGTCGCAACCCTATTCGCTGGCGCACATGCTGGCAAACGACAGCTATACGGACCTATTTGTCGGCGGCACGATATACCAGGCTTTTTTAAGTGCATACAGCTATCACCGCTGGCACAGTCCGGTAAGCGGAAAGGTTGTTAAAGCCTATGTTGTGGACGGCACCTATTATTCGGAAACTCCGGCAGAAGCCTACGACCCTTCCGGCCCCAACGAATCACAGGGTTACATCGCGGAAGTGGCAACCCGGGCATTGATATTTATTGAGGCAGACAATCCCGATATTGGACTGATGTGTTTTATGGCTATAGGAATGGCCGAAGTCTCCACTTGTGAAATAACTGTTTACGAAGGACAGCACATAAAGAAAGGTGACCAAACCGGGATGTTTCACTTTGGCGGTTCAACACATTGCCTGATATTCAGGCCCGGGGTGAATATTGATTTCGATCTGCACGGACAAAAACCGGGACTTGATTCGGAAAACATCCTTGTAAATGCAAAAATTGCCACAGTTATAAAATAAAGCTGTAGAAAATAGATCCATGACCCGTCTTCGTGTTTCTGTTTCGAAAACATTCGGAACAAAGGCATGAATATGATTTGAAACCGGAATATGACTGCGCAAAAAGTATTTAGCGAAAAATCAATACTGAGAATATCAGTTGTTGCCAATTTATTGCTGGCTGCTGTGGCAATATATTATGGTATAATTACCGGGTCGGAGGCAATAAAACTGGATGGTTATTACTCTTTTGCGGGTTTCATACTGGCGCTCATTTCGCTATGGGTTATTAAAATTGTTTTAAAACCCGGAAGCAGCACCTTTAATTTTGGCTACTCGGTAGTTGAACCCCTGTTTAACCTGGTAAAAGGTTTATTGATTCTTGCTGTTGTTTTAAGCTCATCAATAAACGCCGTAAAATCATTATTAAGCGGAGGCAACACACCCGCTTTCGGAGAGTCGATCGTTTACTTTTTTATCGCTACAATCACTTGTCTGGCATTGACTATTTTGTTCTATTACCAAAACAAAAAAATCACTTCTCCGGTTATTTATGTCGAGTATAAAAATTGGTTTGTTGATACAATTATCAGTCTATCCATTGGCGTGGCATTTGTTACGTCCTACTTTTTTCAGGATTCGAGCCATGCATCATGGATTAAATACACCGACCCGGTTATCACATTAGCAGTTGTTGTTTTCATAATAAAATTGCCCTTAAGCACAATAAAAACAGGCGTAAAAGAGGTTCTGTTATCAGCTCCCGACAAAAAGATTTTGGAAAAGATTAACACAGTAATAAAGAATGTGATCTCCGAATATAACTATGAAGACTATAATTTTAAAGCAACAAAAACAGGAAGGGAGATTTATTTGCTTGTTCACATTCAGGTTGTCAACCCGGATGATTTATTGTATTCGATAAGAACGCAAGATCAGGTAAGGGAAAAAATCAAAACAGAATTGGAAAAGCTTTTTGACATGGTTAAAATTGATGTTGCTTTTTCCGAAATGAAAATTGATTATAACTTTTAGGAAAAACATCCGGGAGAGCATTGGAGAAAGCACCCATGACACCTGCCGGTTTTGTATTTCTGATTCAAACGAATATTGGAAATCTTTTGAATTAAAAAGGCAATATGGGGTCTGTTCGTTTTCTTGAGTTTTTTGTAAAAATTATTGTACCTTCATGCAGTTAATTTTTCACAATACATCACCAAAAACCAACCAACAATGACAGAAGCATCATTACAGGCATTGAGTACCCTGCGGGACCTTGCGGGACCTGACCATGCTGAAATGGTATGTTATCCCGCTGCTCGCCATAGTCATTTACATTTATGCGAAAGAGATCAAAGAGGGGAGAAAAACAGGAAATTTTGACGCCGTTTTTGCGGGCCTTACCATTTTCGGTATTGATTTTTTTAATGAAACCTGGAACGGCTGGGTGCTGGTCCTGACAGACCGGTCCGCCTTCTGGACAACGCCCGGAGATACGGCTCTCCGGACGATGGTGGGCTGGAACATCGAGATCATGTTCATGTTCCTGCTGGCCGGCATTGCCTGGTATCATACGCTGGAAGAAGACAAAA
>JAADID010000054.1:0-1114 GCA_013151505.1 Chlorobiota bacterium
GAACATTCTGAATGGGATTGAGCAATCCAAAAATGTTCCTTTTCCACGTGTGCTGTATGCCATCGGAATCAGATATGTCGGTGAAACGGTTGCCAAAAAACTGGCTTTGTATTTTAAAAGTATGGATGCCCTGATGCAGGCATGTCATGAAGAATTGACAGCGGTAGAAGAAATAGGAGAAAAAATAGCCGTATCGGTAATTGAATATTTTGCAAGGCAGGAACACATCAAAATGATCAAGCGCTTGAAGGAAAAAGGAATACAAATGGAAATCCGTGAGGAAGAAAAGCCCGTCGTGAACAAACTTGATGGAAAAAGGTTCGTTGTGAGCGGTGTTTTTGATAATTATTCAAGGGATGAGATCAAACGGCTGATCGAAATATACGGCGGTAAAAATGTGTCTTCCGTATCTTCAAAAACCGACTATGTGCTGGCAGGCCATAACATGGGTCCGGGAAAAAAGCAAAAAGCAGAGGAACTGGGAATTCCAATTATTTCCGAAGAAGATTTCGAACGGATGATCGGGGGTAACGAGTAGAGGCATAGGGGTATAAGGGTTTAGGGGTATAAAGGTATAAGGTGGGGATGCGTCCGGATTACAAATCCGGACGAGCATAAGCGTTCATTTACCCTGAAAAACATTACCTATCAGCGTTTGTCAGTATCAAGATTTATAGCAAAGAAAGTAAACCTGTTTCAGGACAAGACAATAATATCAAAACCAACCCTATACCCCTATACCGTTATACCCCTATCTTTTACATCCAATCAAACCCACTTTTCACTTCTAATGCTTGTTCACATTAAATGTATTGCGTTTGTCGTGTGCATAGGTCGGCCAGCCCGACATGGCCAGTGAGCCGTCTCCCCGGATAGCATATACCTTATCGGCAGTAGCCACATACACAATATTATCTGATGAAATTGTCAGTGTGTTCCCGTAAGAAGGAGTATTAAAGCTCCAGGCTTCCGTTCCGTCATACTGATATACTTTTACACCATTGACACCGGCATCATACATTTTCCCGGAACCATCAAAACAGAACAAACCATTCTTAAGTACCTGTCCCGATTGTGATCCGTCCTGGCTGTTGTAACGGTAAACGCCCCAGTT